>NZ_JBAPKZ010000033.1:0-38725 GCF_037083805.1 Roseovarius sp. D0-M9
CTCCCGCCCTCCCTGTCACCAGAAAGGGTAAAGGTGGACGACTTTTACGCCGCCCGCAGCAGGCTCATCCCGCCGCTACCGTGGCCGACTTTCGCACCGCCGTTCTCAACCAATCGTGTGCGAAGCAGATCATCCTGTTCCGGGGACGGTTTTCTGGGCTTCATATCGCAGCTCGAAATTGCAGGGTTTCAGGCGCAATAATGCCAAACGCTGCATCCAACCCCTAAGGGAAACTCTGCATAATACAGCAAAATCAGCGGGATGAGAGTTGTTCAGGATGAACTCCTTAGGTCTCGCGGGACCTCTTGTTTACTTTCGGGGGTCGACCCTACCGAACAAATGGAAAAGCTTTCGCGACAAGGTGACCGCCAGCTTTCGCGTCATCTCACACGAGGATCTTCGGGTTTTTGCGTAGCCGCTATATATCAGGATCTTCCTCGCGCCAGCTTAGCGGCAGTCGAGCACCTTTCGCACCTTGGCGGCCAGTTGTGCACGACGATAGGGCTTGCTGAGGAACTCGACGTTCGCGTCGAGCCGCCCGCAATCCACTATGGCTTTTTCCGTGTAGCCAGAGGTGAAGAGAACCTTCATCTCTGGCCGCATCTTCCGAACAGCGTCGGCAACCTGGTGGCCGTTCATTCCGTCCGGAAGCATGATATCGGTCAAGAGCAGGTCGAACTGCTGTGCCTGCTTCAAGAGATCCACGGCGATGGGACCGGAGGCGGCACCGACAACGTGGTAGCCCAACCCCTTCAGCTGGTTGACCAGATATTCGCGCACCATCGTATCGTCCTCGACCACCAGGATCGCCTCAGCCCCGCCGACGATTTTTTTCTTTTTCTCCGGGACTTCGGCAGGAACGTCTTGGGCAGGCGAACGCAGGAAATACAGCTTGACCTTAGTGCCTTTACCTGGCTCGGAGGCAATTTGAATGTGGCCACCCGACTGCTTGACGAAGCCGTAGACCATGCTCAGCCCGAGGCCAGAACCTCCGCCCACCCCCTTGGTGGTAAAGAAGGGCTCGAATATGCGCGCCATCACGTCTGGAGGGATGCCCTCGCCAGTGTCGGTAACGGAAAGCATCACATACTCCCCGGGAACGACGCCCTGCTCCCGTGCGGCATCGTCTTCATCCAGTTCTGCATTGGCGATCTCGATGGTGAGGATACCGCCTTCCGGCATCGCGTCTCGGGCGTTCAGCGTGAGGTTCAGGATCGCCGATTCAAGTTGCGAGGAGTCGACTTCTGTCTTCCACCGGCGACCCGTGCGGTTGAACGCGATATCGATGTTCTTGGGCAGAGTGCGACGAAGCATGCCTTCGATTCCATTCAAGAGAGCGTTCACATCCACGAGGCTCGGTGCCAGCATCTGCGTGCGCGAGAAGGCCAGCAGGCGATTGATCAGCTCGGCCCCGCGTTCGGCTGTGGTTGTGATCATCTCGGCCAGTCTGAGCAGGTCCTGTCGATCCTCAAGATCTTCGGTGAGCATGTCGGCATTGCCGAGGATCACTGTAAGCAGGTTGTTGAAATCATGAGCGACGCCGCCGGTCATCTGCCCCACCGCTTCAAGCTTTTGGGCTTGGCGGAGGCGGTTCTCCATGTCGCGGTCTGCGGTCACATTCACCATGCTGCCTATCATGCGGACCGCTTTGCCCTCGGCGTTGCGGATAATGAAGGTACGGTCAACGACTGTCAGCGCGTGGCCGTCAGCGTGCAAAAAGCGGTATTCCTCGCCCCAAGTGCTGGCTGAGCCCTCGATCGCCGCGTAGAGGCCATGAACCACCCGCTCCTTGTCCTCGGGGTGGATCCCGCTCTCCCAGAATTCAGGATCGGGCTCCATCTGCGCCGCGTCATAGCCGAGCATTAATTGCAGGTTCTCATTGCACCAGCAGGTGTCGTTGATGACGTCCCAATCCCAGATCACGTCGTTCGTGGCCTTCGTCACCAGGAAGAAGCGCTCCTCACTGGCACGGAGTTCGGCCTCTGCACGGTATCGTGCAAGCGCGTCCCGCAGCCGCTCAGCCACCTCTTCTATCAGCTTGACGTCTGCAGGCGGCCATCGGTGCGGCTTGAAGGAATGAATGCCCAGAAACGCACAGACCTGCCCATCGTCCAGCAACGGTGCATACACCAGACTTGCGGCTGGGGTTTCCTCAAACGAGGCAAGAGACCTTGCAGGTTTGGCGCGCGCATCCTCTTGCATGTTCTCGATGACGATCGTCTGGCCTTGACGCAACATATCGAGGAAGGGACGTCCGAAATCTTCAGTTCCCGGGCTCGTCGTTGGCACGCGTCCGTTGCTCCAGAGGCGCGGCAGGGTCCGGTGCCTATCACTCTCGCTCATGTCGACATAGACGACCTGAGCGGCCCCCAATCGCTGCCCGACCGCCGCGCATGTCACATCGACAAGGGCTTCGGCATCCTTTTCTCCACGCAGCTGGTCCACTAGGTCCAGGATGAAGCTGCGCCTGTCCGCTTCTTCAATCTGTGTCCGCTCAAGTACGCGGTGTGCCGTAAGGTCTATTGAGAGCAGGATCAGCTGCAAGTGGTCGATGCGGCGTGCGTTCAGCCCCATTACGCGATGCCCGATGCCCTCAAAATCGTGTTCGACCTCGAAATCGTTGACGGTGTTGTTCTCGGGAAGAACATCTTCGAGCAATTCGCGCAGCTTCGGGATGTCCCACTGGTTGTTACCGAGTTCGAAGACAAGATGGCCGATGGTCTCTTCGCGGTTGACCTTGAAGGCCTTGTAGAACGTGTCATTGGCTTTCTTAACCCTGAGGTCTTCGCCGAGAACCAGGAAGGGGACGGGCGAGGCGTCAATGGTCTCCTCGGCAAGCTCCTTTTGCCACTCCAGCTCTGAGCGCAGATCCTCTTGCTGCGTGACATCGTCTACTGCCAGCAAAATCACTTCAGGATCATGCTCCGGGATCTCGCGCGCATTGATCTTCATAATGCGTCGGCCAATGCTTTCAAAGTTATGCTCGACCATGAAGTCGTCTACGGACCCATTGTTCGGAAGGACGTCGGTTAAAAGGTCGCGCAGCTTTGGAATGTCCCATTGCCCGTTGCCAAGATCGTAGATCGCGACACCCTCTGTCTCATCCGGTTCGACCTCGAAGGTCTGGTAGAACGCCCTGTTTGCACCTTTGACAACGAGATTGCAGTCCAGGACGAGGAGCGGCTGATGCAGCGTTTTGAGGATGGCCAGGGGGTCGAGATTCTTCATAGCCACGCCTCAGTTCTTTCCGGTTTCCACACCATCGTCAGAGTGACTGGTCATCGGCTCTTCCGCATTTTCCGCTGGTGCCACATTGTCTCCAGTGAATACAGTAGTCGATCAAAGCTGATGATGCATGCGGAGATTATGGACCGACGTGCGGCGGGGGAATCCTCCCGTTTTTAATGGAACCTGGTCGTAGAACCTACGCATCCCTTTTCAGTTTCATTGCGGGATCAATGCCGCCGATGCCCAAAGATGTGCAGGAGAACCGCCCTTGCAGTCGATGAAGGACTGGCACACACTAAGCCGGAATTGTTAAAGAAGCCGCCATATTATCTGATGGGGATGACCTCGAACTTCTCAGCAACATCGATCAGCCAGGCTCATGAGCTGCGGGCAGATATCACGAAGGGTGGTGCCTGTGGGGTGCCTCTTGATCAGTGTTCGCGCCGCATTGAGAATTACGCTCTCTCTGCGTCAGTGGCTAGCCGGGTTGAACAGTTGATCGACGAATGGCATGTTCATTGTAGTGAGGGTGACCTCCCTAGAGACACAATCGTCGGGACATCCCGGCGCCGACTTTGAGGTTGCCATGCGCTCGCCGCTTGATCGTCTTCGCCACGCCGTAAGCTATGAGATCATCGCCTTGATCCTAGTCATTCCTTTAGGGGCGATCGCCTTCCAGATGCCGATACAAGATATCGGGGTTGTCGGCGTGGTAGGTGTAACGCTTGCCGCTCTGTGGAACATTTTTTACAATTACATATTTGACATCATCCTGAAGCGCACTGTCGGCACTACGGAGAAAAGCGGTCGCGTGCGGGTATTGCATGCTGTTTTGTTTGAAGTCGGCTTCATGATTGTCTTGATGCCGTTCATGGCGTGGTATCTCGGCATCTCGCTCTGGCAGTCATTCCTGATGAAGGTGTCCTTCTCGCTGTTCTACATGGTTTACACGCTTGGCTTTAACTGGGCCTATGACAAGCTCTTCCCTCTGCCTGAGTGGAAGAACGCGGCACTCTAGCTGAATACTTAGATCGTGATGGGGCAGCTTGTTTGTAGGGACGGCGGGAAGCATCTGGCATGAAAAACGCCAGGACGCCTTTGGCGTCGAATGATTGACCTCAGCCCTCATACGATCGTATTTGCCCGTCATCGCGCCGGAACATAACACACGGCCCTGAGGACGCGCGCGGATCATAGGAAAAGCCCCGCCGATCCATTGCCATGAAAATGTTCCGCACGCCAGCCAAGCCATAAAGATGATCATGCAGTTCAAGGAATACTCGCTCCACCCCGTCAAGGCGTGCCGCTGAAAGAAGCTCGCGCTCTGCCCCCTCGATATCCATCACGAGGACGTTCACCGACTGTGCAGCGATGAATTCATCCAGATTGGAAGATTCAATCAAAATTGTTCTCTCATAGGGGCCTTGGTGTTTGAGCAGCGACGACATCCAAAAATCGCGGCGAATGTAAAAAACGTGATTTTCAGATTTCCCCGCTGACAGAAGGCCATGTTCGAAATTCGTGTTCTCTATCCCGTTCGCCTTGGCAACACGGCGAGCGAGTGCAACCATATGCGGATTCGCGTCAAAGGACCATATTTGGACGTTCGGCGTCTGTGCCATGATCGTGGTTATAATCCCCAATCCAGAGCCGAGTTCGAGCACCCGATCCCCGGGGTCCAGGAGATTTCGGACGCTCAGTGCCTCCTTGGCTTCATATTCCCCGCTTTGCAGGGCCCGCCAGATAATTGGCGATACGTCAACTTCCGAGATCGGAACACGGAGCCCGTGAAGCGTAACCGGCACGTTTTTTGCCATACCGTGCTGGACAAAGGTCATGTAAGGCTTTCCATTTTGAATGCGCTGTTACTGCGGAGGGCACCTAGATCCGAGGCCGAAACTGGATGGCCAAAAAGGAAACCTTGGACGGTATTGCAGCCAAGATGTCGCACAATCGCATGCTGCTCAGCCGTCTCGATACCCTCGACGATGACTTCTTTTTCAAGCAGCTTTCCCAGATCGCTTACAAGTTCGAGAAGTCCTTGGCTCTTCCGATCCAAGGCGATGTCACGCACGAAGGTCTTGTCAAGCTTGATTGTGTCGAACGGTATATCCCGCAAAACGGCCAATGATGAATACCCTGTTCCAAAGTCGTCTAGGGCTACCGTGACGCCTACGCGCCTCAGTTCGTGAAGCACTTGAAAAACGTCATCCCGCTTTTCCAGCAAGACCGTCTCCGTTATTTCAAGCTCAAGCCGCCTCGGATCAACTCCGGCGGTTTGTAGAGCGTCCTGAACAGTATGGACGAAGTCTGGCGATCGCAGCTGCAACGACGAGACGTTCACCGCAACCATCAGTGGCCGGTGCCAGGTGGAGGCTTCCATGCAGGCTTTTGTCAGGATGAGCAGTCCAAGCTCTTCAATGAGACCGATCTCTTCCGCAAGGGGAATGAATACGGCGGGGGAGATGGGGCCTCGCGTAGGATGGGTCCATCGCGCAAGCGCCTCTACGCCGCGCAACTCAGCCGACTGGACATCTAGCTGAATCTGATATGCGACGTCGATCAATCGCTCCGTGATGGCGACGCGCAGGTCGGCTTCCAGCGCTTTGCGCTCATCATACTCCCGCTGCATGAAAGGTTCGAACAGGCAAACGCGGTCCTGGTGCGTGATCTTCGCGCGATAGAGGGCGATATCTGCACGTTTGAACAGCATTGGAACGCCAACCTCCTCTGACGGCGCTTGCGTCATTGCGACGCCAATTGAGCAATCAATTTGAACTTGTCGGCCAAAGATTTGATAGGGCGCGGCAATCTCCGCTCTGAGATCACGCGCATAGGTTACGCTGTCTTCCGCGTTGTTGTGGAGCAGAAGGCACGCGAACTCGTCCCCCCCCAAGCGGCAAAATATGTGCGCCTTCACGCCGAACTGGCGCAAGCGTTCACTTACTTGTTGCAACATCATGTCGCCGAAGTCGTGCCCCAACGTGTCGTTGATGCTCTTGAACTCGTCCAGGTCAATTAGCAGCAGGCTGACCGTGATCTCCTCGCCGACACGTGAGGACCGAATGACTGCCTCGAGCTCGTTCCAGAAAAGGGTGCGGTTCGGAAGATCGGTCAGCGAGTCATGGTTTGCGGCATATTCGAGGCTGCGATTCTTGTCGCGAAGTTCTTTTCCTGCCGCGTGCAGATCCTCGTTGAGGATCATACTCTGCCCTTGCTCAAGGTTGAGTAAGCGGTTTTGGCGAATAAGAATCAGAATAAGGCCGCACCAACACAAGATAAGGAAGGCAACAACAGCGCCGAACGTTAGATGAAGTCTTTCAAGACTCTTCAGGTTCTCGTCGACCGACGTAAAGCTTTGCTGGATGGCCTGCGAGGAAAGACCTGTTATCGGCCCCATCAGAGCACTGAGGCGCGCGAAGTCCTGACTTAACTCCTGTTCGCTCATCGTCTCGAGTGTCTCGTCGAGTTCGGCCACAACTGACTCCAGATCAGCGAAGGTGATCTGGCCGTTGGGCATATCTTCGAGGAAGGACCTCAGTGAACCCTCTCTCAAAGCGGACAAGCGGCTGATCGCGATGTCCAGCCGCAGACGAATATTGGAACGGGAAGTGGGTTGATCCGAAAGCAGGTGAATGGAGATCGCCTCTCCCACACGCAGGAATTCCTGCACGGTTTGACTGAGCGCCCAAGCGTCGTTGTGATGGACAACATCTCGAAGTACCGCTTGGCGTTCGCCCACGGTGTATGAAAGATAGATTGTCGCCCCGACGAAGAGCGCAATCAAGATTGATAGTACTCGAGTCAATTATCTTACCTGATGATCAGGCGATTTACTTGCCAAGCAGAACGCGCATAGTAGGTTTGGCTTTTCAAATCGTCGTCGCTGTCATAAGGATAAATGACAAAAATAGGTCCTTTATTGCGAACTGTCATTTCCTCGCCGTTCAGCCTGGTTGCGAGGATGACGCCAGTATCCCATGCGTCAGACACAGGAATTTTCACCTCGTAGTCATTCAATGCGAGTGCTGTGATTGTCTCACCTTCGGCTGCAACAAGCTCAAGAAGATTTGCAACCGGCACCCCCGAAAAGGTAACCACGCCATCATACCACGGCGTTGCAGTGGTGATGTCGACTAACCCCAGAGCATCAAGCATTTCCCGATCGAATTGCGCCGTGTCGCCAGCGTTGGTATTCTCAATGTTGCCAGAAACGGTTAGAATTATTTCCCCCGCAGGGATAGGAAGTTGATCGGCGCTGGCTGCTTGCGTGGTTCCCGCAAGAAAGCACGCGGCAGCGATCAAACGCAACGATTTTGGGGCTGGTATCATGTGTCAGTCACTCCATTTGTGGGTCGCTCTCATACCCCGTTCGGATCACTCATCTGTTCACCCCTTCTCTAGTGTTTTCGGAGGACGGTAGCCAGATAAAGTTCACGTTTTTTGCTGCGATTCGCGTTTTGCAATCAACCTATTGCCATCTTCTTGAGAAACTCGGGGGCTGTCGACGCCACTACAATCATTGTTTTGGCTAGGGGTGCCTGAGCCCACCGAAAGTCATTGGATGGCCTTGATTCACGCAGGTGCTCTAGAGGGGATTTGTCAGCGAACGTGGAACAACGTTGAAAACAGCTTCGGGTCGAGGCTTTGCTGCACGAAGGTCGGCCCTTCGGTCAGAACCGAGACTGCATCATGTGAATGCAGCGATTCTTGATGGCTGACTACGACGCGGAAATCGCTCACACGCGGCTCTGCCTGAAGAACAGCGCAGAAGGATCGTGCGGCATCCTCCACGAACATGGGATTGGCAGCGTTGAGTTCGGCAAAGGCCTGTTCATCCTCGCGCTTGACCATGACCTGGGTTTCGGTCGGCACAGCCGCTCGGGCCATTGCGATCAGGTCCTCGAACCACAGCTGCTCGCCAGGCATCTCCACCGACAGGCGCGCGACGGAACGTTGTGAATGCGGCGTCGCCAGCTGCCCCCGCGTCTGGCGGGCATGTTCAGAGAGTTCCAGCGAACATGGGCAGGTGGAGGAGTAGACATAGTCCAGATGCATCATCCTCTTGCGCTGGCCAGCCGCGTCCACCAGCTCCAGCGCAATGTCGTAATACTGCCATCCGGTCAGGCCTGAGCGCAGTGATTGCACCTCGGCGGGGAAGGAAAACCGCATTTGGATGCGCGCATCGAAGCTGTCGAGATCGCGTTGATAGTCATCCAGCACATGTTCTATCACCTCCATCGAGAAGTCGCGGTCGGCATGGGCATAGAAGGACCGCATGATGCGGCTCATGTTAATGCCCTTTTTCTCGGCCGCCAGGCTGACGGTGCCGGTGACCGAGGTTTCCAGTACGATCTCTCCGCCGTCCTTCAGGCGATAGCGGATCGGCAGTCGGAAGTTCGAGATGCCGACATGCTGGATGTTCGTCTGGGCGCCAACGATCAGGCTGGAGGGGCCGTTTTGCAGGTCGGGCAGCGTGGCTCGATAGGCCGGGTCGGCTATGAAGCCCGTTGGATAGACGCAGCTTAACTCTGGGTAGGCGCGCAGAACCGCAGGAAGTTGCAAGGCAGCAAGATCATCCTTGGTCGCATTGGCAGTATAATCGCGCAGGACCGTAAGCGCAGCCTCAGCCTGTTCGCGCGTCGGTTGAAGGTTGGGGTGCATGTTCATCGCTTAAGATTCCCTGAATGATGGTTCCCGAGTTCTAACGCTAATGCAACACTCTGAAAAGCCTTGCTCTTTTAGGCCCCAGATTCCTTGATTTGACCGGAGGTCAGAAGAACACCGAGGCAGAGTGCCCGGTCTTCTTCTTTGGTTCTCCAAACTCAAGGCGCACCTCAGACGCATCGGTGCGAGAACATTCGATCAGCTCATCGCAGCCATCGGCGACGTCTGCGATCTCTTCACCCCCGTCGAGTGCTGGAACTTCTTCAAAGCCGCTGGATACACATCATGAATAAATGGAAATGCTGTAATGAGGTGGATCAGTGCAAGGAGCTACTGACAAAGTAGGTTCGGCTCCAGATTCACAGCCGCAATTCGCCGCGTCTGGCCTGATGGGCGGCCGTCGGGAAGTAGCCCATATTATGCAAACTCCGCTTCCTGCGCATTGCTGTCGCTCACCCGGGCCGACCCGATCGACGTTCCTGACGGAAACTATCATGTGACGGCGGTCAGCCCTTTGCTGACGGTCGATTGGACTGCTACGCCAAGAAGCTAAGATGTGTTGCTGCAACCACAAATTCAAAGGCCTGAAGAGGTATTAAACAGGCGGCTGGTGGATACAAGACGGGTAGCTGGGAAGCAGAAGGGTCATGTTTTCTTTTTTAAAGGAAGATTCTGAGCATCATCGGTCATTGTTTCATTGCCTGCTTCGCTTTCGTGTCGTGCCTTACGAAGTCGCGCAATTTTTTCTTTGCGTTCATCGGCTTCCTGTTCTTTGATTTCCATCACAATGCGGTTTGTTTTTTCCAGCGGCGTTTCGGTCCGTGGTTGCGCAGTTGTGAAATGCGATGATTTTGTAAGCTTGGTGATAACGAAATTCTCCTTCAGATCTTTTGGTCCTAAAAAGTGAACGTGAAATTTATTGGCGTTTGCACGTTGGACCACGGCAGGTCAGTAAACTAGCCTTTATAGCGAATGCCGGATCTCAAGACCCATTATGGCACTGGATGGCAGCGTCAAAGTCATATGCTAATTGCCCATACATTGCAAAGACAGCTTCCTGCGCGTTGCTGACCTTTGTCGAAGCCGCAGAATCGAGGGGTGTGTGCTTCGATCGATGAATGGCTGCCTTTGCTCTGTCGATGACCCAAGCACCTGCAGCTAACGCAAAGGGTCCGCCCAACCTGAAAGTTCTTCCGGGATCAGAGAGCGCAATACATGGGGCGATTTTGCGGCTGAGGAAAGCCGTTAGGCATGATATGCACCACATGACCGTTCTGGGCCTTTAACGACTAACTGACGTGCGATGACGATCACTAAGCCAGTCTGCAGAACTGGGAGTGCCACGTCAAAATCGCATAAACGGCCCGACACACCAAGATCATCTATTGCCTGACGGCCTAGTTCAAGACTGCAGCAACGGCACCGATAAGGTCGAGTACTTGCTTGGTGTCGCGATCAACCCGATAAACGTAGTCACCAAGCCGATAATACGTCAACCTGGGATTGAGGCCAAAGCGGTCTGGATTTCTGACCAATACATAGTTGCCCTTAAGGTAGTCTCCACGTCCATAAACCTTCTTTGCCTGCCCGGGCGGCAGGCAACCATTGTGCTTCTTGGCGAGACCAGGAGGACAGCCTTTATGCGAACCCGACAGTGCGGAGACTGGAGCAATCGTTATCAGAACGGCAAGCAAGCTTGGGATAATCCTGCGCATCATTCACCCGTTTGTAAAAAGTAGGTGTAACCTTGAAGCAACGGTGGACTACTGCCAAGTCCTGGCCGCTCGGAGTGGCAAGGATCTGCCAAGCGCTGTCTCCGGAGCCGGTTTTCTAAGGCGCGGCGTCGCCGAATGGAAGAAATACAAATACTGACCTGTAGCGCTAGATTGATCAGCGGAGAGAACCATCTGTCCAGATGCAGAGTGGAGAAAATCCCCTTCAGCAACAGAATGGTCCACCATAGCACATCACCATGGCATTCCCCGATTCAGTATTCGGCTCAGGAATAGACCTACTGTGAGCCGATTAGCTTCCGCAATCGGCTCACAGCGCTTCCATCACAACGCTAAGTCTTCAAGCTTTCCGCCATTTTCGAGGTGTTCTTTGATCCAATTTGGCTGACGTCCTCGGCCCGACCACGTTTTCGACGGGTTCTCAGGATGCGCATACTTTGCCGGTACTTTTGCTTTTTTTTTGGGCTTCGAGTTAGAGAACAAATCGCCCGCCTCGAAACCAAGTTCTCGAGCCCGCTTTTCAAGTTCCTCGCGCGCCTTCTCCCGCTCCTCATCGCGCTTCTGGGATATCACATCATCAAGGTTCTCTTTCATACGCTGAAGTTCAGCATAAGAAAGCTTTAGCATCTCTGATTTGTTCATGATCAAGTCCTCTTTTATCTTCAACCGGGCATTAGCTATCCTTCGCATCCGTAATACGCAAGTAAAACATCCGGATTAACTCACTCAGCTCAGGTCGTTGGCGTTGTGTTTAAATTTCAAAGGTCGCCGGCCCGCTAATGTCCTTCAATGTATCGCAAGCGTAGTTGGGCCCTCGGTATTCCAAATCGTGCTTTAAGAACACGGTCCACAGTCTTCCGATTGCAATCGTTCGCCCCAGCGATGTCCGAAATTTTCATATCCGTCGCCTCAAGCATCCTGGCGATCTCGTCATGGTCTTTTTCGACTTGGCGACCAGTATAGGCACCTCTCTCCTTGGCTTTTGCGATGCCCTCACGCTGGCGTTGACGAATGATCTCGCGTTCAAACTCTGCGAAAGCACTCATGAGATGCAGCTGGAGCTTCGACTGCGGATTACTATCGTCCGGCGGGAACCTCAGGCCCTCCTTACAGAAGGTTACAATCACACCTTTGTCATTGAGCTCGTTGATGTTGCTTTTCATGTCGTCAAAGTTGCGAGCAAGTCGGTCGATTGAATAGACGATTACGTCATCCCCTTCGCGTGCGTATAGGATAAGCTCAGCGAGGGCGGGCCTCTGCCGGTTGCCTCCGGATAGCTTTTCCTCAAAGACTCGGTCGACATCGCCGATGTCTTGTCGGTCTAGGTTTTGATCGACTGTTGAAACTCTTCTGTATCCGATTTTCTGCCCCATGCCATGCTTCTCCCTATTTTGTGTATTATGCCTCTATATGGAAAAGTCACTTTAAGACAAAATGAAAATTACCATTCCAATGTCTCATTGATGCGCCTTATAAGATATTTTTTGGAAAATGGACATTTCGGTACTCCCAAATGTCGCATTCCGCCAGGCAAGATTTGCACGTGATTGCGCTCCTTGTCGCCCCCCAATAGACCACACGATTTTAAAATTTTCTTTCACAGCTCTCGCAAAGCACGAAAATCTACGTCTGAACAAACCGATTGGCTGAAACACAATGAATTATTAAAATTGAAAACCATAAATAATTGAATATTACAATTGGCAATGCTATATAAATTTTAAGGGCTGGGAATTAACCCGACCCCTTTTAATTTCAACCAAGTGTTAGCGCACCATAGTCAAAGTAACGTGTATAAGATGAAAATAGCCAAACATCTCACAATTTTCAACCCCAAAGCGGGCGAATACTTTGCAAATTTGCAAGGTATTCATAATGTCTTTACCTAACTCGTGCAAATTTGCAAAAATTGAAACCGGATTCCTTTTTCCACTCGAAGATTATCTGATTAAACTTCACCTATTTGACGACTCAGACGTCCAATCAAAGGTCGCTATCTGCTATTACGACAAAAACGGAGACTGGAAGCAGGAGACTGTTGCATTCCGTGACCTGATCAATAGAACGCAACAAATCTATTCGACGTATCGGAACCACAGGCATCAAAAGATCTCACGCTTTATCAGGAGCGCGCGCCTGGCAATGCTGTCTATGACAAGACCGCCCGCCGGTATGTCGCGAGCGCGGAGTTTCAACCGGCATACCTGGGACGTGGACCGTCAGAGTATCTGCAGCGGCTCCGTTCTTTGGGCGAGGGGTTCGGCGATCCCGCCGATACCTGGATCGCCAATCCGCCTGATGTGGATATCACTCTGACGCCTGAGCGTGATGTCGGTACTGACTGCCTCCGTGCTGTACTGAGGGCTTACCGAGAGAACCAATCAATCGACATTTTCTATCAGTCAATGAGTAAGGACCGACCTGAACCCACTTGGAGACGCGTAACTCCGCATGCCTTCGGCTACGATGGTTTCAGGTGGCATATCCGCGCCTACTGCCACCTTACGGACCGATTCAAGGATTTTCTGCTGCCGCGCATACTGGACACCGGGGAGTTCCATGCAGCAGGAAAGCCGGGCTCGGATGATGCCCTATGGCAGGAACGCTTTGGCATTGTCATCAGACCTCACCCTGATCTGGGACCAACGCAACAGGCAATTGTTGCCAAGGACTATGGCATGTCAGACGGAACAACAGTTCTCGAAGTCCGCTACGCAATGCTCTTCTATGTACTTAAACGGCTCAATTTACTCCAGGAACCGGAAAAAAAGCCGGCAAGGAGTCAGCACATTGTCGTTCTGAATCGTAAAGAGACTGACGAGGCGTTACGTCGAGCCGAATTCTTTCTTTAATCGACCTGAGATCAGAAATGCTTGAGGTCGAGCGGACTTGTTCTGACGCCTAAACTGTTAGATGTGAGGGCGCATATTCAAGTGAACTGATGCGGTTGCATTGCCGTGCTCATCGCTCATGTATCCCAACAAGTATGACAATTCTTGCTCGGTGACAAATTGCCCTGGACCGATTTCTGTCAACGGCCTCCAAGGATTACCATTTTTTTTGTGCGTCGCCGCTCGACCGTTAGAGGAACGCTCCTTCCTACGCTCTACGAGGCAGGTTCGGGAGAAACATCGCCAGCATAATATAGACACTCCTGAACTTTTTTACGGCATGTTTCGCCAAGTCGACCAAGGCGTTTGTGCAGATGCCGCGCATCCCCTTCGACAATGAGAACACGTTTGCACATATTGAACCGTGTCGGGACATCAAGTTGCGCAACGGTCAAGTCGCCCGCCTGCGCAACCGCCAACTCATGTGTGGCAGGGCCTCTGTCGTTCCCGGACCCACCCCTACATCGCGATCTGAGGCCCTTCTCCCTCTTGGCCGGTGTCTTCGATCTCGGTGATGAACGCTGCAGCGTCGAGCCCAGTATCGAAGAATCTGAGTGGTTTTTCGAATGCGGCGTTGTATGGGACACCGCGCTCTGCCCTCGGCACGCACAGCTATCTCGAAGCCCCCGCGCGATGGTATATGCCAAGCTTCCTGGAGCCACGCCGCACGGTCGAGAAACCGCTGGAGGCGGTGATCCAAGGAGAGCCCACCTCGGCATCTCGACACGCTCCGTGGACGACCTGGTGAAGGCCATGGGCGCTGGTGCCATGTTGGAAGCCAAGTCAGTCGGCTCTGTGTCGAGATTGACGACCGGTTGAACGCGTTCCTCTATCGCCCGCTGGAGGGCGCCTGAACCCATCACTCTGGGTACTTGCCTTCCACCACTTTCATGATGAGAGAGCGGCGCCAACGGCTCGAACGGCCTTGTTTCTGCGCTTTGGGAAACGTCCCGCGTTCGATGTCGCGGTAGATGCTTGCCCTCGAGCGAGCTACGATTTCACAGACCGCCGTGATGGGCAGCAGAACGTCGTGGGGGGTGTCTTCGTGGTTCATTCTTCTTCTCCGATTGCTGAACTGGAGAAGAAATGATGTTGATCCGGTTTCCCCGGAAACGCGGATGTGCCACTAATCGCGTTCGATGCAACTTATCAAGGGAGGGAAGTCTGTCGTCCCGCTGTCGTCCCGGAGCTACATCAGCCGAACACCATCTATACCGCAATCTCGAAAAAAGTGTTGTATTACAGTATCTTGGAAATGGTGCCCGGGGGCGGAATCGAACCACCGACACGAGGATTTTCAATCCACTGCTCTACCCCTGAGCTACCCGGGCAACGGGAACGCCTAGGGCGTTCGGGTGTTGGCGTTCTAGGCGAGGGTCCGGGCGCTGTCCAGAGGCTTTGGCAACTTTTTCAATGCGGTTTGGCGCGTTCGGCCTCTGCCGCCTCGATGGCGGCTTCTACATCCTCAGGATCGGTCGAGGGGATCGCATAGCCTCCACCCAGCCAGCGGGCCAGATCAAGGTCGGCGCAGCGTTTGGAGCAGAACGGGCGGTGCGCAGCCTCGACGGGTTTCTTGCAGATCGGGCAGTTCATTCAGGCACCTCCAGTGGCGCCCGGTCGCGCTTGCGCTGCAACTCGTAATGGCCCAGCGGTGTCCAGCCGACCAGTGCGGTTTCGCCGCTATCCTGTCGGAACGCGGCACGCAGGGCATCCTCGAACTGGCGCCTGTCCTTTTTGGCCATCGGCGCCAGATCCAGCGTGATCTGCCCGCCAAGGCCACGAAGCCGCAACTGGCGTGGCAGCTCGCGCGCGGCAGCCAGATTGGCCTTGTGGCCCGCCGCAGGGCTGGTGTCGCCGCCCGTATTTACGTCCACGGCGATCAGCGCGCGCGTCGGCTCGACATACATCGCGGCGCCGGCGCTGAGGCTGACATGCGCCTGACCCAGTTGAACCAGCTGATCCAGCACGCCCTCGGCCTCAAAGCCGCCAGCCTCGGTCACGACGTCCGCAGGCGCCGTCCAGTCGCGCCAGGCCAGTTGATGCGGGCCGTCGCCCTCGGTCAGGACTTCGGCCTCACCGGCTGCATCATTCATTACGGCGGCGGCCAGATCGGCCATTGCGCGAATGTCGTCGGCGATGGCCTCATCCTCGGCATCGACGCAAGACGACCGCAGGATCAGCCCCATTTCTGCGCCGTCCATCTCGCTCCGCGCGATCTGAATCAGGACATCGCGGCGGTCGTCGTCCTTGATCTGACGACTGATATTCAGGCCGGGCGCGCCCGGCGTCACGATGGCGTAGCGTGATTTGAAGAGAAGCTTTTGCGTCACTGGCAATGCCTTGCCCGGCTCGGCTTGCCCGGTAACCTGCACCAGCAACACCTGCCCCGGCGCAAGGCCTCGCACCTGCCGCAAGAAGGCCGGGCCATCGGGGGTGCGCAGGAACATGCCGCCCTGCCCCTTGACCGGGCGGTCGGCAATGGCGCGATAGATCGTGCCGACGCGCGGCGCATCGCTGTCGATCAGCACATCCTCCAGCCGCCCAGAGATCAGGCGCGCCGCAGCTTCGCGTCCCCCAAGGTGGTCCAGAACGATGGTCTCGCGGCTCATGATGCGGCCCTCCAGCCAGCGGCGCGCAGCAGCGTGGCGGTCTCTGCCAAGGGCAGGCCAACTACGGCCGCGTACGAGCCTGAAATCCACGGGATAAGCGCGCCAGCCGGGCCTTGGATGCCATATCCGCCCGCCTTGCCCCGCCAATCCCCAGTGGCGAGATAGGCCGCGATCTCGCCATCCTCAAGACGCTTCATCCGCACCTTGGTCAGAACGTCGCGCTGCCAGACGCGCGGGCCACGGCGCACAGCGACGGCAGTGATGACGCTATGACGCCGCCCCGAAAGGGCGCGCAGGAATGCTTCGGCCTCAGCCTCATTTGCCGGTTTGCCCAGAATGCGGCGACCGAGGGCCACAGTGGTATCCGCCGCCAGCACGGCGTCATCCTCGCCCGCCTGCACCGCCAGCACCTTTTCATGCGCCATGCGGATGCAATAGGGCCGCGGCAGTTCAGCCTTGCCGGGTGTCTCGTCGATATCGGCGGGGCGAATATGATCCGGCACAATCCCGATCTGCGCCAACAGAGCGCGACGGCGCGGACTGGCCGAGCCTAGAATCAGACGGGGGCAGGTTTGCGCTTGCGTCATGGCATCCAAGTCACGAATAGCACAGGAGCACATTTCGCCGCAGGCAAAATGCGCTGTCGCGCGTGGTCATGAACGCGCGCAAAGCGATGCCGCGCGCTATTTGAAACGATAATTGATCCGGCCCTTGGTCAGATCATAGGGGGTCATCTCGACCTGCACCTTGTCGCCGGCCAGAACACGGATGCGGTTCTTGCGCATCTTGCCTGCCGTATGTGCGATGATCTCATGGCCGTTTTCCAGCTCGACCCTGAATGTCGCATTCGGCAGGAGTTCCTTGACGACACCGGGAAATTCGAGCGTATCTTCCTTGGCCATGTGGTCTCCTAAAGCGGTTTTTTCCGCACGCCAGCGGAACAGCGCCTTAAATGGCCCCATTCCCTGTCTTTTTCAAGGGCTATTGTCGCTGGAATGCGCGATGCTGCGCTAGCGCAGCGGCACCAGCGGCGGCGGCGTGTCGCGCCCGCCCTGGTCGGCCCAATGCGCACGATTCAGGACACCGCCATCGGCGCGCACATGCGCCACACGGGCCAGATCAACCTCGCCAATCGTCCACCCAGGCTGATTCATCACGCCCTCGGCAATGACGCCCGTGGCCGGAAAACCTGTGTCAGGCGGTCCAAAGATGCCGCCCATCCCGACATTCACATCGACAGCGGGCGACCAAGGCGCATCTCCGACGATGGAGGACATGACGCTGATACATTGCGCCTCCAGCGCGCGGGCCATCGAGCCGATTCGCACGCGGCTATATCCCGCCAGCGTGTCGGTGCAGGAGGGAACCAGCAGCAGTTCGGCATCATTGACGGCACGCGCCAGCATGGGAAACTCGCTGTCATAGCAGATCAGAATGGCGATCTTGCCCAGTGCCGTGTCAAATACCTGAAGCTTGCCGCCCGGCGCCACGTCCCACGGTGTCCGCTCGAAGCGGGTCATGATCTGCTTGTCCTGGCTCGCGCGCCCGCCGCCCGGCGCGAAAAAGCTGGCGCGGTTGACCGGGCGTGGACCCAGCTCGTCATCAAAGACCGGGGCAGAGGCGCCCAGAATATGCACGCCGAATTGCGCGGCAAGATCCGCGTGCAAATCGTCGACATCGGCCATCAGATCCGACGTCGCCCGCAAGCAGCCCTCCAGGTCGCCTGCAGCCTCTGGACCGGCCAGCATCGACAGCTCCAGCGCGCCATATTCGGGAAATACCAAAAGCTCCGCCCCCTGACCAGCGGCGTTCGAGACCCAGTCGGTCAGTTTGGTCTTGTAGGCGGCCCAGTCGGGCAGCGGATCCAGCGGGTATGCGGCAGTTGCTATTTTCATGGGCGCGAGCATATCAGCGCGGCAGGCGCCGTCCAGCCCTCGCCAGCTTCATCTTGGGGATAAATACTCAAATCCCCAAACCCGCCTTCAAGCGGCGCCCGTGAATTGGAGTTTCGCCAGCCGGGCATAGAGCCCTCCTTCGGCCACGAGGCTGTTGTGCGTGCCTATGGCGACGATCCGGCCCGCCTCCATCACGATGATGCGGTCGGCTTTCTTCACCGTAGCCAGCCGGTGCGCGACGATGATCGTGGTGCGCCCCTCGGCCAGCTTGTCGACGGCGACCTGCACCGCCCGCTCGCTCTCGGCGTCGAGGGCGCTGGTCGCCTCGTCCAGCAGCAGAACGGGCGCATCGCGCAGAATGGCGCGGGCAATGGCGATACGCTGCTTCTGCCCACCCGACAGCATCACACCGCGCTCGCCGACCTGCGCGTCATAGCCCTCCGGCAACGCCGTGATGAACTCATGTGCCGCCGCCGTGCGCGCCGCCGCCTCGACCTCGGCATCGGTGGCATCCAGCCTGCCAAAGCGGATATTCTCGCGCGCGGTGGTGGCAAAGATCACCGGATCCTGTGGCACCAGCGCCATCACCCGGCGAAACACGTCGCGGCGCATATCGCTGAGCGCGACACCGTCCAGCAGGATGCGCCCGGACGCCGGATCATAGAAGCGTTGCAGCATCTGGATCACGGTCGTCTTGCCCGCCCCCGAGGGGCCAACCAGCGCAACGGTCTCGCCCGCGTTGATGTGCAGGTTGAACTCATGCAGCGCCGGAACATCAGGGCGCGCGGGGTAGACAAAGCTCACGTTCTCGAAACGGATGTCGCCCGTGACCTTGGCAGGGAGCCCGGCAGGCTGCGCCGGGTCCTTCACCGGATCGTCACTGCCCAGCAGCTCGACCAGACGTTCGGTCGCGCCCGCCGCCCGCTGCAATTCGCCCCAGATTTCCGACAGGGCGCCAACCGCTCCGGCGACCATCACCGAATAGATGACGAATTGCACCAGCGCGCCTGCGGTCATGTCACCGCTGCGCACATCGCGCGCACCGATCCACAGCACGCAGACAACGCCGGTAAAGACCAGGAAGATCACGATGACCGTCATCATCGCGCGCACGCGGATCCTTTGCCGCGCGGATTCGTAGCTGCGCTCGGTCGCATCGCCGAAATCGGCGCGCGTCGCCGTCTCGTGGGTAAAGGCCTGCACCGCCTGCACGCTCAGCAGCGCCTCGGACGCCTTGCCAGAACTTTCGGCGATCCAGTCCTGATTGTCCCGGCTCAGCGTGCGCAGCTTGCGGCCCAGTGTCAGGATCGGAACGATGATCAGCGGCACGATCAACAAGACCAGCCCCGTCAGCTTGGGCGAGGTCGCCAGCATCAGCCCCAGCCCGCCGACAAAGATCAGCGCATTGCGCAGTGCGATCGACACGGACGAGCCGATGACGCTGAGGATCAGCGTGGTATCGGTCGTGATCCGGCTGAGAACCTCGCCGGTCATGATCCGTTCGAAGAAGACGGGGCTCATCCCGATCACCCGGTCAAAGACGGCGCGGCGGATGTCCGCCACGACACGCTCGCCCAGCTTGGTCACCAGCGCATAGCGCAGGCCCGTGCCAATCGCCAGAAGCGCAGTGATGACCAGCGCGCCCAGAAAGTAGCGATCCAGGATTTCGCCGTTCTCGACGCTGAAATTATCAATGACCCGGCGCACGGCCAGCGGCAGGGTAAGCGCGACTGCAGAGGTGAGGAACAGCGCCAGCGCCGCTGCCGTCATCAGCAGTTTGTAAGGCATCAGGAACGGGGTCAGAGCCGCCAGCGCACCGATGCGTTTGGACGGGTCGCGGTCCCGCAGTTCCGCTGAGCTGGGGCCGTTCCGGGCCATCTGTGACTCCTGTCGCCGGGCAGTGTTGCGGTGTGTGTTTGGGCTTGGCACGGCACAGGGTCAAGCGCCCTTTCGCCGCAGCGCACCCGCCGCGTGATATGCCGCGCTATTGCGACTGGTTTCGTTCGGCCTCGATCTGGCGCCATTTGGCGACATTGGTGTTATGCTCGTCCAGCGTTTCGGCGAAGGCGTGCCCGCCACTGCCATCGGCAACGAAGAATACGTAATCCGTCTCAGCCGGGTTGACCGCCGCCTCGATACTGGCGCGGCCAGGATTTGCGATTGGCGTGGGCGGCAGACCCTCGATCACATAGGTATTCCACGGGGTCGCGGCGCGCAGTTCGCTGGCCCGCAAGCCCCGGCCCAGCACGCCCTGCCCTTCGGTGATGCCATAGATCACCGTCGGGTCGGTTTGCAGGCGCATGCCGCGCCGCAGACGGTTTTCAAAGACGCTCGCCACCTGCCGCCGCTCATCCGAAAGGCCGGTTTCCTTTTCGATTATCGACGCCAGCACCAGAAGCTCCTGCTCGTTCTCCAACGGCAGCCCCTCGTCGCGGCTGGCCCAGGCGGTGGCGACAATGCGTTCTTGCGCCTCGGTCATGCGCGCAATCACGCTGGCGCGGGTGTCGCCCCTGTTTAACTCATAGTTATCGGGGGCCAGCGTGCCCTCGGCTGGGACATCGGCGAGATCGCCTTCCAGCACCTCCATAGCTTTCAGTCCTTCGACAATCTGCCAACTGGTCGTGCCTTCGGCGATTGCAACGACAAAGCGGGTATCGGCCTGCGCAACCACCTCGGCAAAGACGGCGGGCACCTCATCTTTGGCGGGATCATAGGCGGCCCTTTCGACATAACGGTTCGTCTCCAGATCAAGCTCGCGGAGCTCGACTTCGCTACTGGTCACGCCGATGCGATAGATTACCTCGGTGCCACAAGTGCTGGCCCCGCCGCGTGTGATGATGCGCGTGATTTCCTCCATCGTCGCGCCTTCGGGGATCAACCAGCTGCCCGCCTTGAGCTCTCCGGCCTTGCCCGCGTAGTCGGCACCGATGCGAAAGATCATCGGGCTGGAGATTGCGCCCTGATCGGCCAACCGGGCAGACGCCTCGCGCATGGACGCACCGCGATCAACGCGTAGGCACACGGCGGTCTCGGATGGGCCTTCACTGTTGTAGCTGTTCTGTCCCCAGATGATCACGCCGCCAAAGAGGAACGTGACAACCACCAGAAAGCTGATCGCGCTGGAGGTGATGTTGCGCCACATCAGCGCACTGCCCCGAAGCAGACGCTGGCGTTGGTGCCGCCAAAGCCAAAGCTGTTGGAAAGCGCCACCTTCACAGTGCGCTCGACCTTTTTATTGGGCGCAAGGTCGATGGGCGATTCGATCGCCGGATTGTCGAGGTTGATCGTGGGCGGCACCACCTGATCGCGGATCGCAAGGATCGCGAATATCCCCTCTATCGCGCCCGCGGCGCCCAGAAGGTGCCCGGTCGCGGATTTGGTCGAACTCATCGTGGCCTTGCCCGCCGCATCGCCAAGCAGGCGCTCAACCGCCTTCAGCTCGATCGTGTCGGCCATCGTAGATGTGCCATGCGCGTTGATGTAATCGACATCCGCAGGCTCCACGCCCGCGTGGCCCAGCGCCATCTTCATCGCGCGAAAGCCGCCGTCGCCATCCTCGCTGGGGGCGGTGATGTGATACGCGTCGCCGGACAGGCCATAGCCCAGCACCTCGGCATAGATCTTGGCGCCGCGCGCCTTGGCGTGCTCGTATTCCTCGAGCACGACGATCCCCGCGCCCTCGCCCATGACAAAACCGTCCCGATCGACATCATAGGGCCGGCTGGCGGCCTTGGGGTCATCCGCGCGCTTGGTGCTGAGCGCCTTGCAGGCGTTGAAGCCCGCGATGCCGATCTCGCAGATCGCCGCCTCGGCGCCGCCCGCAACCATCACATCGGCATCACCGAACATGATCAGGCGCGCGGCATCGCCAATCGCATGGGCGCCGGTCGAGCAGGCGGTGACAACAGAATGATTCGGCCCCTTGAAGCCATAGCGGATGCCAACCTGACCCGAGATCAGGTTGATCAGCGCGCCGGGGATAAAGAACGGCGACACGCGCCGCACGCCCTTGTCCCGGATGATCAGCGTCGTCTCCTCGATGGACCGCAGCCCGCCAATGCCAGAGCCGATCATGACGCCGGTGCGCTCACGGGCCTCATCGTCCTCGGGCATCCAGCCGCTGTCCTCGACCGCCTGCTGCGCGGCGGCAACGCCATAAAGGATGAAATCATCGACCTTGCGGCGCTCTTTGGGCTCCATGAAATCGTCGGCATTGAAAGTGCCGTCCGTTCCATCGCCCAATGGCACTTCGCAGGCGTATTTGGTCAACACATTCGAAGGATCAAAGCGCGTGATGGGCCCCGCGCCCGACTGGCCATCCAGAAGGCGGCTCCAGCTTTCTTCCACGCCGGAAGCCAGCGGTGTGACCAATCCAAGGCCTGTTACGACGACACGGCGCATCCTGCTGCCCCTTCCCTCAAGTCCATTGGCGCTGCTCATACCCTTTCTTGGGGCCGGGGGGCAAGACCGCGCAGGCGCGGGCGGTATCAATCCACCTGCAGCGCAAGCAAAAATGAGCCGAGCGAACAGCATTCGGGGATGCTCCGAAGAGACTTGGTAGAGGCCCTGGAAGAGACGGCGCAAAGGCTCCGTTTGGCGCGCCAGCCAAGCTTATCCCATGGCCAGGTCGATACCACGCCAATCGGGCGCGCCGAAAAGTTCACGGCAGAGCCAACCGCAAAACTTCATCGCTGCGCAAAATCGCTTTGGAACTTTGGCCGCGGGCATCCGTTGATCCCCCGAAGACGAAATGAAAAAAGGAGAGACAGAGATGAAATTCATGACAGCAAGCGCATTGGCCCTCACCATCGCAGCCGGCGGTGCCATGGCCCAAGACAGCAGCATGCAGAACGCATCGCAAAACAGCGCCGATATGGCCGCCATGAAGGACGACCTGATCCGGACCCGCGACATCACCGGTGGCGCGGTTTACACTCTGAACGAAGCCGACGATGAAGGCTGGTCCGATGCCAACTACAACGAGGTCGGTTCTGAATGGAACGAGATCGGTGAAATCGAAGATGTCGTTCTGAACAGCAGCGGCGAAATGGTCGGTGTGGTTGCCGAAGTCGGCGGCTTTCTCGACATTGGCGACAAGCACGTGATGATCGCTGTGGATGACGTCCATCTCGTCCCGGTCGATGACCGCGAGATGGTGCTGGTGACGCGCATGAGCGAAGAAGAGTTGGAAGAATTGCCCGGTGTCGATGAAGGCTTCTGGGAATAAGGTTCTGACCATCTCGGCAGAGTAGCCGGATGAACACTCAGACTGACAAAGAAAGGCGCGGTGGCATATGCCCCGCGCCTTTTTCGTCGTTCAAATGCTTCGCGTCGTCGCTTGGATCGTGACAGCACCAAGCAGCAGAACCGGCGCCGTGGCGCCGGTTCTGCCGTGCGTCAGGACGCTTCCTTGATGAACTTGACCGCGTCGCCGAAGGTCTGGATGTTCTCGGCGGCATCATCGGGAATCTCGATCCCGAACTCTTCTTCGAAGGCCATGACCAGCTCGACCGTGTCCAGGCTGTCTGCACCCAGATCGTCGATGAACGAGGCGTTCTCGACCACTTTGTCTTCTTCTACACCCAGATGCTCGACGACGATTTTCTTAACGCGGTCTGCGATATCGCTCATGACATAATCCTTGTTTTTCTCGTTGGGCCACTCGGCCCGTTTTGCCCCCGCCCGGCAGGCGGGTGGCGACGTGGATGGTGCCCTATGGGGGCGTTAAGTCAATGCCTCTTTCGGCAAGCCAAAAAGGGCGGCAGATGGGCGCACCCCCGGCAAATCTGCGCCGCCTATAGCATATGGCGCGCGCGAGGCAAATGATTTCGCTGCCCCGCCTACGGCGTATAGCCGCCTGCATCGCGGGCCCGCATGGCTGCGCCTAGAGCATCGCCATGCCGCCATTGACGTGCAGGGTCGATCCGGTGACATAACCCGCCTCGTTGCTGGCCAGATAGAGCACCGCCGCCGCGATCTCGCCGGGGGTGCCCATGCGCGCGGCGGGGATCTGGCCGTTGATCTTGGCTTTCTGGTCGTCCGTCAGACTGTCGGTCATGGGGGTCGCGATAAAGCCCGGCGCAACGGCGTTGGCGGTAATTCCGCGACTGGCGACCTCATAGGCGATGGATTTGGTCATGCCGACGACGCCTGCCTTGGAGGCCGCGTAATTGGCCTGACCGGGATTGCCGGTCGCGCCCACGATGGACGAGATATTGATGATCCGGCCCCAGCGTGCCTTCATCATGGGGCGCATGACGGCACGGCACAGGCGCATGGTGCTGGTCAGATTGACATCCAGCACGTTCTGCCACTCGTCGTCGGACATGCGCATGAAAATCTGATCGCGCGTAATGCCCGCATTGTTCACGAGGATATCGAGGCTGCCCATCGCCTCGATCGCCTGCTTCGGCAGCGCCTCGACGGCATCCTTGTCGCTGAGATTGCAGGGCAGGACATGGGCGCGCGCGCCCAGTTCCTTGGCCAATGCCTCCAGCGGCTCGGTGCGCGTGCCGCTGAGGCCAACGGTGGCACCCGCCGCATGGAGCGTGCGCGCAATCTCGCCGCCGATACCGCCCGATGCGCCGGTCACCAGCGCCGTCTTGCCTGTCAGATCAAACATCTCGAATTTCCTTTCCTGTCCTTTGAAACGGTGCCGGATCAATCCTTGAAAATCCGCGCTCCGATCTGGCTTTGACGCCTCAGCCGCCTTGCAGTGCGGCGACGGCGGCCACGACATCCTCGGGCGTGCCGATATTGCGCACGGTCATGTCGCGCTCGATCCGGCGCACCATACCCGAAAGCGCCTTGCCCGCGCCGATCTCCCACGTTTCAGTCACGCCCTCTTGCGCCATGAAGCTCACGCTCTCGCGCCAGCGGACCGAGCCGGTCACCTGCTCCACCAAAAGGGCGCGGATCTCGCCCGGCTCCGTCACGGCCCCGGCGCGCACATTGGCAACCAGCGGCACGGCGGGGCGATCCATCGCCACTTCCTCGAGCGCTTCGCGCATCACTTCGGCGGCGGGCTGCATCAATGCGCAATGAAACGGTGCGCTGACGGGCAAGAGCATCGCGCGCTTGGCGCCGCGCCCCTTGGCCATTTCGACCGCACGCTCGACGGCTGCCTTGTGGCCCGAGACAACGACCTGACCGGGATCATTGTCATTGGCGGCCTGGCAGACATCGTCCTCGGCGGCGTCCTTGGCCAGCGCCGTCACCGCCTCGAAGTCGAGGCCGAGAATCGCGGCCATGGCGCCGACGCCAACGGGCACGGCCTCTTGCATGGCGCGGCCCCGGATGCGCAAGAGGCGCGCCGTGTCGGCAATGCTGAGCGCGCCCGCAGCGGCCAGCGCCGAATATTCACCCAGCGAGTGACCGGCGACGAATTGCGCAGCATCGAGGGTCACACCCTCGGCCTCCAGCGCGCGGAGCGCGGCAAGCGACGTGGCCATCAGCGCGGGCTGCGCGTTCTGCGTCAGGGTCAAGGTTTCGGCGTTGCCCTCCCAGATCAGCGCCGACAGCGGCTCGCCCAGCGCATCGTCGACCTCGTCGAAGACATCGCGTGCCGCCGGATAGGCGTCGGCCAAAGCGCGGCCCATGCCGATCGTCTGCGCGCCCTGCCCCGGAAATATGAATGCTCGGCCCATGCTGGCCCTCCCTCCTCTGACTGGCGATCCGAATACCTTGCAAGGCGGCGCGAGGCAATGGCGCAGGGTCACTGTGCGCCCGCACAGGATTGCGCGCAAACCGCGATGCACTAAGTTCGCCGCAGGAAATCTGCAAAAGGACGACCCCATGCACCTCGGCAACACCGCGACCAGCTATGGCAGCGTCACCAAGGTCTTTCACTGGACAACCGCGCTGTTGATCCTGTCGATGTTCGCGCTGGGATGGACCGCCAGCACGCTGGGCAAATGGATCGAGGCACCCGACATCGCGACCACCGACGCGACCATCGCGTGGGCCAAGCTCTTGTTCTCGATCCACAAGACACTGGGCATCGCGATATTCGCACTGGCACTGATGCGCATTCTCTGGGCCATATCCCAGCCCAAGCCAGCCCTGCTGAACGGCGACAAATGGCTAGAGGCCCGCTTGGCCGAGACGGCGCATTGGCTGCTCTACGGCTCGCTCTTGCTGGTCCCGCTCAGCGGCTGGGTGCATCACGCGGCGACGACGGGCTATGCGCCGATCTGGTGGCCACTGGGCCAGGATCTGCCTTTAGTGCCCAAGGATCCGGGCGTGGCAGAGGTGACCGGCGCGCTGCATTTCATCCTGCAATGGGTGCTGGCGGGGGCGATCACGCTGCATATTATCGGCGCGCTCAAGCATCACGTGATCGACCGTGACGCCACCTTGCGCCGCATGTTGCCGGGGCACCAGACCGCCCTTCCGACCGCGCAGCAGCCCGGTCATGTCCTTCCGGCGATAGCGGCGCTGGCGATCTGGGCGGCGGCCGTTGGTGCTGGCGCGTGGGCCGGATGGCTGAACCCGCAGGAACGCGCGCGCGCCGGGGCGCTGGCCGAGGTCAGCAGCGAATGGCGCGTCGAGGACGGCAGCCTGAATATTGTCATCGTGCAAAACGGATCGGACGTCACAGGCAGCTTTGCCGATTGGACCGCCGATATCGAGTATCAGGAAACACCCGATGAGACGGGCCGCCACGGGTCGGTCACAATCACTGTGTCGATCCCATCACTGACGCTGGGAAGCGTTACGAAGCAGGCCATGGGCTCCGATTTCTTTGCGGCCGAAGAATACCCGACCGCCGTTTTCGAGGCCGACCTGATCGAGGAGGATGGCCTTGTCGCGGATGGCACACTGCGCATCCGCGACCAATCGGTGCCAGTGCGTATGCTGGTCGATCTGACGATAGAGGATGGCACAGCCGATGCCGCGGGCAGCCTTGCGGTCAACCGTCTGGATTTCAACATCGGCACGGGCACGCAGGACGAAGGGTCGCTGGCTTTCGACGTTCGGATCGACTGGGCGCTGACCGCGACGCGGGCAGAAGGCCAGTAGCAGGGGGCGAACAGGCCGCGCCACGAAAAAGGCCCGCGCACCCCATTCATGGGTGCGCGGGCCTCAATTCTGTCAAACCAAGCTATGCTAAGCCTACCAGATCACTCGTCCTTGCCGGCCTCGATCGAGATTTCGACATCCAGCTCGTCGCTGATGTTGGGGGCATAGGCGCCGACACCAAAGTCAGACCGCTTGATCGTCGTCTCGGCATCGAAACCGATCCACGGCTTGTCCTCCATCGGGTGCTGGCCTTCCATGTTCAGCTCGGTTTCGAGCTGCACGGATTTGGTGATGCCATTCATGGTCAGATCGCCTGTGATGATGGCCTCGTCGTCGTCCGTCACTTCGATGGACGTGGATTTGAACGTGACCATGTCACCGTCCTCAGCGCCAAAGAATTCGTCCTTCATGAAGTGTTCGAAACGCGCCTCCCACCCAGTATAGAGCGAGGACAACGGGATCGACACCTCGACCGAAGAATTGGCGGGGTCTTCCTTGTCGAACATGATCTGGCCTTCCCAGCCAGCGAACATGTTGTAAGTGGTTGAATACCCCAAGTGATCGTAGGTGAACATCACCTGACTGTGGCTGGGTTGCAGCGTATAGGCCTCGGGGGCAGCGGCGGCGTTGGTGGCAGTCAGGGCTGCGGCCGTTGCGGCGGCGGCAAACAGTGAAGTCTTCATGGTTGGGCTCTCCTATATAAGTTTAACTACTTTACAGGAGGTATCTTAAACTAGGCGCAAAGCAATTGCGCAGATATAAACATCACGTGTGGGCTGGCGCAGGTTCGCCGATGACAGCGCCCCCTCGCCCCGACGCGCATTCAGTCTGGTCGGCCCGCCAAGACCGCCTTGAGGGCATCCTCGATGCGCGGGTCCGTGACCGGCAGCGTGACCAGATGCTGGCCCGCAGAGCATCGCGCGCTCAGCAGCCCATCGCGCAGGACGATATCGCCAAGGGTGTCGATGTCATGACAGATTTCACTGCGCAGATGCCCTTGGGCGTCCCGCTCGATGATGGTCATCTCGCGCGTCGCAGGATTGATGCGCACCTCAGGGCCCGGAGCTTCGGGGCGCGCCGCCATCAGCATCACACCGGCCATGGCAAGCGCGGCAGAACAGGCCAGCTTGAAGAGCTGCATCATCGCGTCGCCTTCGATCACGGGCACCAGCCACAGACCAATGGCCGCAATCAGCAGGGCCACGGCGGCGCAGCGCAGCGCGAGGTGGCGCAAAGCCCCCGTTTCGACGACCTCCATATGATGCAGCGGTGTGATCCGCTGGTGACGCAATGGGCCTTCGGGCATGAACGTATCAGGAAGCGCTGTCATCGTTTCAATCTCTTGCCATTAAACTTGGTTAAAATCTGACAAAGGATTTCGGCATCAATGGGGCACCCGCGCGCTCATACCGAGGCGGTGCATGCCTCTTGCACGCCAGAGGGGATGACTGTATGGCTCGGCCTCGTTTCGCAAACACGTATGAACCGCGCAGTCTCTCGTGGTGGGGCCGCGAAACGAATTGCTCCGCCTATGAAATGCGCCTTGATAGAAGTGGATCCAACATGCCCCTTTACGAGCATGTCTTTATCTCGCGCCAGGACCTGTCCAGCGCGCAGGCCGAAAGCCTCATCGAACATTTTGGCACCGTGCTGTCCGACAACGGCGGCAAACTCGTCGATCACGAGTATTGGGGCGTCAAGACGATGGCCTACAAGATCAACAAGAACCGCAAGGGCCACTATGCCTTCCTGCGCTCGGACGCACCGTCCGAAGCCGTGCAGGAAATGGAGCGCTTGATGCGTCTGCACGACGACGTGATGCGCACGCTGACCATCAAGGTCGACGAGCACAAAGAGCTGCCGTCGGTCCAGATGCAAAAGCGCGACGAGCGGTCCGAGCGCCGCGAGCGCCGTTGATCAACGCCTGAAGAAAAGGACATAAACCATGGCTACAAAACCGTTTTTCCGTCGCCGCAAGGTCTGCCCCTTCTCGGGCGAGAACGCACCTGCGATCGACTACAAGGACACCCGCCTGTTGCAGCGCTACATCTCTGAGCGTGGCAAGATCGTGCCTTCGCGCATCACCGCCGTCTCGGCCAAGAAGCAGCGTGAGCTGGCCCGTGCGATCAAGCGCGCCCGCTTCCTCGCCCTGCTCCCCTACGCCGTCAAGTAAGGAGAATAGACATGCAAGTTATCCTTCTCGAGCGTGTGGCAAAGCTGGGCCAGATGGGCGACGTCGTCGACGTCAAGCCGGGCTTCGCACGCAACTATCTGCTGCCCCAGCGCAAGGCGCTGTCGGCCTCCGAGCGTAACATCGCCGATTTCGAGGCGCGCAAGGCGGTTCTCGAGGCGCAAAACCTCGAAACCCGCAAAGAAGCCGAAGCGATGGCCGAAAAGCTGAACGGTCAGCAGTTCATCGTGATTCGTCAGGCCGCCGACTCGGGCGCGCTCTACGGCTCTGTCACCACCCGTGACGCTGCCGATGCGGCAAACGAGAACGGCTTTACCGTCGATCGCAAGCAAGTGTCGCTGGGCCAGCCCATCAAGGAACTGGGCCTGCACGACATCCACATCTCGCTGCATCCCGAGGTCGAGTCGACCGTGACGCTGAACGTCGCACGCTCGCCCGAAGAGGCCGAGTTGCAGGCATCGGGCAAGTCGATTCAGGAACTGGCCGCCGAAGAAGAAGCGGCAGCCGATTTCGAAATCGCGGAGCTCTTTGACGACATCGGCTCGGCCGCGTCGGATGACGACGATCTGGCAGAAGCTGTCGAGCAGTCTGACTCGGACGACGGCGAAGACAAGACCTCCTGATCGTCAGTCGGTCGATGGAATGACGAAGAGCCGCGCAGGAAACTGCGCGGCTCTTTGCATTAAAGCATCACAGCGGCCAACAAGCCCCGCCGGATGACGATGCGCCTACTCGGCGGCTTCTCGACCGCGGATGCTCTGAGCCGAGGCGAGACCAGGCGCATCCGATTTGCCGCCCAGCCTCTCGCGCACCCCAGATNGCCGGATGACGATGCGCCTACTCGGCGGCTTCTCGACCGCGGATGCTCTGAGCCGAGGCGAGACCAGGCGCATCCGATTTGCCGCCCAGCCTCTCGCGCACCCCAGATTCAATCCTCTCGCCGGTCTCGTGGTCGATGTTGCGCCAGTACTCGAAGGCGCGTTGCAGCACCTTCTCGCTGACACCGTCGCACAGGTGCCCCACCACGTTGTCCACAAGACGCGCACGCGCCGCGTCATCCATCACCTCGCGAACCAGCTTGCCAGCCTGGCTCCAATCGTCATCGTTCTTACGTAATGTGTAGGCCTGACGCACCATCTCGCCGTCGGTGTGCCACAGCCCGGCCTCGGCGCCCGGCTCTGGCTGGGCCGCAGGGCCGCCATAGGAATTGGGCGCATAGACCGGGTCCGAGACATTCTCGGTGCGCCCCTCCCCATCCTTGGAGTAGCTGTGCACCTGACTTTTGGCGCTGTTCACCGGGATCTGCTTGTAATTGACACCCAGTCTCGCGCGGTGCGCATCCGCATAGGAAAAACCACGCGCCAGCAACATCTTGTCCGGCGACAAGCCGACGCCCGGCACCATGTTGTTGGGCTCGAACGCCGCTTGCTCGATTTCGGTATGGAAGTCGGTGGGGTTGCGGTCGAGGGTCAGCTTGCCGACCTCGATCAGCGGATAATCCGAATGCGGCCAGACCTTCGTCAGGTCGAAGGGGTTGATGTCGTAGGTCTTGGCGTCCTCATACGGCATGACCTGCCAATTCAGGGTCCAGCTTGGAAAGTTGCCCTCCTGGATCGCATTGAACAAATCGCGGCGATGATAGTCGCCGTCGCTTCCGGCCAGTTTGTCAGCTTCATCCTGGCTCAGGTAGGCATTGCCGTCCCCCTGATCAGTGTGGAAGTGGAATTTCACCCAGAACTTCTCACCCTCCGCATTCACCAGAGAATAAGTGTGGCTCGAATAGCCATTCATCTCGCGCCAAGTCCGCGGAATGCCGCGGTCGCCCATCAGATAGGTCACCTGATGCGCGCTTTCGGGCGATAGCGTCCAGAAGTCCCACTGCATGTCGTGGTCGCGCATGTCATTGTCGGCGCGGCGCTTCTGGCTGCGGATAAAATGCTGGAACTTCATCGGATCGCGGACGAAGAAGATCGGCGTGTTGTTTCCGACCATGTCGAAGTTGCCGTCTTCGGTATACATCTTTACCGAAAAACCACGCGGATCGCGCCAAGTGTCGGGGCTACCGCGCTCGCCGGCCACCGTCGAGAACCGGGTGACAGCCTCACAGGTCGCGCCGGGCTGAAAGATCTTGGCCTTGGTATAGCGCGATACATCCTGCGTGGTCTCAAATCGCCCGAACGCGCCGGACCCTTTTGCATGGGGCTGCCGTTCTGGAATGCGCTCCCGGTTGAAGTTTGCCATCTGTTCAAGAAGGTAATGATCGTTCAGAACAATCGGCCCATCCGGGCCAACCGTGAGCGAATGCTCGTCACTCCGGACCCGAATGCCTGCATCTGTGGTGGTTGGCGGAACGTCCATCTTATCGGCCATGTCATCCTCTCCCGTAATGTAATTCAGGATAACGCGTGTTGATGCAAAGCAGTTCCTCCCAGCAGTGATGGTGCAGCCGCCGTGCAGCACCTCAGCATGCCGATCTTTGCCCTGCTTCAAGGCTCAGGCGGCTTACATGTAGTCGGACATGATACCGCAGGCAGTTTTCCCCGCAGGAAGGCAGATCAGCTCACGATCGCGCTCAGGATTATGAAGATTATGCCGGAGAGGAGCGCGGCGGCGGGCACGGTGATGACCCATGCGGCGACGATGGTCATGAAATGCGATCGGCGCACGAGCTTGCGGCGGCGGCGCTCCTCCGTGGCGATGCGGCGCTCTTCTGGCAGGGTCTGCGAGAGGGTGCGCATGCGACGGGAGGTGTCCCATTCGCGGAAGAAACCGACGCCAAAGACAGCACCGACAGCGATATGCGTCGACGAGACAGGCAGGCCAAGCCAGCTTGCCACGATCACGGTGATCGCCGCCGAGAGAGAGACGCAATAGGCGCGCATCGGGTTGAGTTTGGTGATCTGGCCACCGACCATCCGGATCAGCTTCGGGCCAAAGAGGAAAAGGCCGAAGCTGATCCCGAAGGCGCCGATGACCATGACCCACATGGGTATGGCGACCTCGGAGGAAAAGCTGCCGAACTCGGCCGCGTGGACGATCGCCGCGAGAGGGCCGACGGCGTTGGCCACGTCATTCGCGCCGTGAGCGAAGCTGAGAAGGGCCGCCGAGATCACCAAGGGTATGCCAAACAGGACCTTGAGCGACTTGTTACGGTTCTCCAGTCCCACGGCCTGTTTGCGGATCAGCGGGACGGTCACCAGCCACGCCACAACGCCTAAGGCTGCGCCGATGGCCACAGCAGTGGGCAGGTCAATCGTCATGACGCGTTTCAGGCCCTTGAGGGCAAGGTAGGCCGCAAAGGCCGCAACCATGATCCCGACAAGGATCGGCACCCATTTCTTGGCCGCCTCGATCTTGTCGTCCTGATAGATCACGCGGGATTTGATGAGCGCGAGGAAGGCGGCGGCGATCACGCCGCCGAGCACGGGAGAGATTACCCAGCTTGCGGCAATGGCGCTCATGGTGGGCCAACTTACGGCCGCAAAGCCAGCAGCGGCGATGCCTGCGCCAAGAACGCCGCCCACGACCGAGTGCGTTGTCGAGACGGGCGCGCCGATCCATGTGGCCAGATTGACCCAGAGCGCGGCGGAAATGAGCGCAGACATCATTGCCCAGATGAAAACATCGGTGGAGGCCATGGCCGAGGGCGCGATGATGTCCTTGGAGATGGTCGAGACCACATCGCCGCCCGCCAGAAGCGCGCCGGCGCTTTCGAAGATCGCGGCGATGGCAATTGCACCGCCGAGCGTGAGGGCGTTGGCGCCAACGGCGGGGCCCATGTTGTTGGCCACGTCATTGGCGCCGATGTTGAGCGCCATGTAAGCCCCGAAGACGGCAGCGAGGACGACGACATAGCTGGATGGCTCGTGGCCGAAGAAGATCGCCGCAGCGAAGCCCGCGATGACCATGAAGGCCAGTGCGATGCCCGGTCCGACCATGGGCCGCGCCGCGTATTGCGTCGCGCCTTCAAGATAGGACAGGCGGTGCAGGTCCCGGTCGAGCGTTTCCAGGTGATCTGCATCGTGCTGATTTCGGTCGGACATGTGGCTCCCCCTCGGCTTGACTGCGCGCGATAGTCAAACAGGCGCGGGGGTGCAATCAGGTTGTCATAAAATCGTTACATTTCGCGGAAGAGCGCTTGCAACTGTGGTTCACGAACCATGTTGGATGCTTGCTCGGGGGTGACCCAGCGGCGCTCACGCTCGCCCGCTTCGGGAAAATCGTCGCGCGTTTCGCTGACTTCGACCTTGTAGACAAGTGTTTCAACCGGCACTCTCAGGCCGGTTTTGAGCTCTTTGTTATAAGCGTAGCAGCCGATCGCTTTGCCGTCGATTTGACCTTCGCGCACGCCCGCTTCTTCCCAGGCTTCCTGCATCGCAGCTTCGGGCGCATTCTTGCCGTCCATTGGCCAGCCTTTGGGTATGATCCAACGGCCCGTGCCGCGCGATGTCACGAGCAGCACCTTCTTGCCGCCCTTCGACGTGCGATAGCACAGAGCGGCCACCTGCAGGCGCTTGGGGCGCTGAAGGATAGGCCTGACATACTCTTCCCAGAGCTTTCGGAGCGCATTTGACATAATTTTGAATCTGAAACTGCTGCGTTTTTATCGTTGTTGATCTTTATATAAGGGCTGCGCCAGCCATTTGCAAAAGTCGGCGGAACCGAGGCCAAAAAGACAACTTCGGGAAAAGGATCAATCCTCTTGCTCGTAAGTGCTCTTGGCACTTGTTCGCTGTCTGCGAGGCCACGCATCAATGCCAAAATTTTCCATCACGAAACCGTGGGAAGCCTTTCATCTCATGCGCATCGTCCCATTATTTGGTAAAAGACGGGTGGACGCGAGCTTACAGAACGACGGTTTTTAGTTTGGTTAAGGCAACCGCCCCCAAGCGAAGGCATGAGGTCATAAAGGAGATTCGAGATGACACAGAAAAGATCAAACCGACGCAAATTTCTCATCTCCGGTGGTGCAATGGTCGGCGCATCCTTTGCAACTTTTTCCTCGGGTCTTCTCGTACCGGCCCACGCAAAGGGCGTCGACCCGACGCCCACCATGCGCGGCGGATCCAATAATTATCGTGCCGGGGCACCAATCGTCGAGCGCATTGGAAACGGTGGCTTCTGGATGACCGGCACCGTGCGCCGTGCGGGCGACGGCGCGCCGCTTGCGGGACAGCGCATCCAGATCTGGGCGCATACGACCGAAGGGCACGAGCGCGATCCGCACAGCCACGGCGCGACACTCACTGATGAGAATGGCGAATTCCGGTTGGAGATGCCGCAGATCGTCCCCGCCTTCGGCCAGCCACATGGTCACCTCGCGTATGATAGCGCGGATTTCAAGACCGTCTTCCTCCGCCCGATCATGCCGAACGCCAGCGATTCGAGCCTGAGCGCGCATTTTGTGCTGGAGCCTGCCTGATCCCTACACGTCCCATCCGCGCGATCCTGATCTGGGCCAGCCTCGCGGTTGCTGTTGTCGTGCCGCTTGCTGTGGCGGCCACCAGCCCGCTGCTTGAATGGCGTGATCCCATTTATATCATTGCCGGATTCGCCGGTGTCGTGGCGATGGCCATCGTGCTTTTACAACCGCTCTTGGCGGGGGGTTACTTGCCCGGTTTGCCCGCGCCTCGGGGCAAGCGTGTCCATCTCTGGACCGGGCTCGCACTGGTGTCGGCCATCATCATTCATGTCGGCGGGCTGTGGCTGACCAGCCCGCCGGACGTTGTCGACGCGCTTCTCTTCTCCTCGCCGACGCCGTTCTCGGCTTGGGGTGTCACCGCGATGTGGGTCCTGTTCGCTGCCGCAGTGTTGGCGACTCTGGGACGGCGGTTGCCGATCCGGCCACGGACTTGGCGTCTCGGCCACACCGCGCTCGCATTGGTTGGCGTAGTGGGCAGCGTGGTCCACGCGATGCTTATCGAGGGGACGATGGGCACGGCGTCGAAGGCGGTGCTCTGCGTGCTTGTCCTTGCGGCGACCTTCAAGCTTCTAGTCGATCTACGGGTCTGGTCCCGCATAACGCGCAGTCGAACTTAACACTCTGTTCTCTCAATGGGCCGCTTGGCCAGTCGACTGTCTCGCGACACCTTCAAGACGCATCTGCAGACCTTGCTGCATGGCGTTAAAGCGTTTCGCCTTAACCTGAGGCATCATTACAAGGCGAAACCCTTTAAAGGCTGGCACATCGACCAAGACCCATGGGCAATGACCGTTTCCATGACGATGTTGCCGCGCCCCCTCGCGCAGTAACCATCAATGGCGGTCCCTACGGGCCTCAGCTACTCTGCCGTATCGCGCCCGTGCGCCTCGGCCTGTTCGCGCGCGCCGGGGTGGACCGATGGGCGGAAGGGCATTGCGACCACTTCGGCAGGCACTGCCATTCCCGAGACGTCGTTATAGCGGTCAGGCAACTCCACCTCGAAGTGGGCGCCAAGGTCGCTTTCCTCCCATGGCACATAGGCCAAGGCGATGTTCGTCTCCAGTTCCGGCGACCACCAGGGCGAGGTGACATAGCCGCAGCGCGCCCCGCCGGGCCGGCGCACGAGCCAGAAATCGGGCGCGTAATCCGTGATCGGCTTGCCGCCCAGCTTCAGCCCCGCCAGCTTCAGGCGGAACGGCGCGCGACCGGCTTCGATCTCGGCCCGCTGACGTTCCAGTTCGGTGCGGCCGATGTAATCGGCCTCTTTCTTGCGCGGCACTTGATAGGCGAGGTTGACCTGAAAGGGCGAGGTTTCCCCGTCCATGTCCTGCCCCCAAGACAGAATGCCGGCCGCGATGCGCCGGTGATGGCCCGGTGCGATCACGCGGATGCCATAGCGCGCACCCTGCCCCCGGATTTCATACCATACTGCCTCGGCATTCAGCGTGGCGTCCCGGACATAGACCTCAAAGCCTTTCTCGCCGGTGAAGCCGGTCTGGCTCACGACCACCGGCACTCCGCCGATCTCGGCCTCCATCAGGCCGTAGTAGGGAACCTCCAAAACCGCGTCGCCCACCAGATCGCGCATCAGCGCCTCAGACAACGGGCCTTGCACCTGCAACGGCGCAACGTCGATCTCGCGGATGTCCACGTCCCAGCCCTTGGCGACGTTCACGCCTTGCAGCCAGAGCAACAGATCGCTGTCCGAGATGGAGAACCAGAATTCGTCCTCGGCCAGGCGCAGCAGGACCGGATCGTTCAGAATGCCGCCCTCAGAATTGCACAAGATGGCATATTTACCGTGTAGCGGCGCGATCTCCGCCGCATCTCGCGTGATGACGAAATTGACGAAGGCTTCGGCGTCCGGCCCCTTCACCCTGATCTGGCGTTCGACGGCGACGTCCCACAACGTGACGCGATTGACGAGGGCGTCATACTCGGCCATCGCGCCGCCATCCTCGGGGCGGACATATCCGCGCGGGTGATACATCCGGTTATAGACCGTCGCCCGCCACGCCCCCGCCTCGACCGAGAGGTGCCAGTAGGGCGACTTGCGAACACGGGTTGAGATCAGCATCTCTACCGACGTCGGACCGGACTGGCGCAGATTGAACGGCACCGTCCGGTCGGACTGGTCAACATCTGGAACGTTCGGGTGGATAAAGCTGCGCTCGGCCATGGTCTGCCTCCCTTGCCGCCTTCTCCTGTGACGACATTTTCCAAGTGGGTTGCTGCTTGGCGTCAAGCATCGCCCGATCTTGTCCGCTGATCAAGGATTCTTCGCTACGAACAGCGTTCTTCAGCTGACGATTTGAACTGCCTGATCCCTCTGCCAGCGGCACAAGGCGGCAAATTCAGTCACGAGCCAGTCCACCTCCGGACCCGTTCAAGCTGCCTTCGCGGCAGACCTCTGGCATGGCGGCATCGGAGAAGGTCGGTGCCGTCCGGGGGCGGCCTTCATGCTGTGCGAGCCAGGCCAGACCCAAGTCCACCCAGATCCACAGAAAGCCTCGCTTGCGCAGCGCGGCGATATGACCGGACCGGTTGGTCGCGGGCGAGCGGGCGGGGAATGAATTGCTCATGCAATCATTGTAACCGCATGGATTCCACATGTGAATCCCATGCGGTCAACCATTTGCAACAGTGCCAGTTTACACTGATATTCTTCACATTCCCAAGGCTTCTTTGTACATCTCAAGCACATTGCAATGTTGTGCAAGACAGATTCGAAGACCCCATAAGTCATTGATAAATATAGATGTGAATTTTTACTCCTCGAATCAACCCCAAAGGTGTTGTGCAAATCACGAATTACTTGAACATGTGAGACTCGCAGCAACTATCCTCAGCCAGAGGTTCCCACGCGCAGGTCACGTCAACATCGAGAGATATTGCTCCCGATCACTGCGGGCGGCTCCCGCACGTTCTCTGCGGTCTCCGCGAAAGGCAACAACGCGCAGAACGAAGACCTCGCTATGGCTATCTGCGGCTCTTTTTGAGGAGGCCAAACAGGTCCCAAGCGATTGCGGCAGGAAATTCTCCCGCGGGTCGTGTCAACCCCCTGCTATGCAAGAGGCGTGACAAGGAGACCCGACATCGGCCTAAGACAGGGGCAAAAATTGGGCCAGATGCGGCACGAGGACCGGCTGGCATTCGTCGCTGAAGGCATGCCCATCCTGCTTGCCAGTGCACAGGGGTTTCAGGATGCCGCTTCCCGCCTCCGGCAGTCCCAGGGAGGAAGATGTGCTTGTCAGCTTTGCGGATGAAGAAGCCGCGAAAATTCTGATCCTGATGGACATTGTCCGCCGTCCCCCCGCCCAGGTAAATCAGCATATAGGAAAGCTGATGCGCTGGTCTTAAAATCACTTGGCAAGACTGGTCCTCGCGAAAGCGATGAGCTGTAAACCGATGAGCGTTCAGCAACTCCAGCACTCTTTGGAAACGGAATGCGAAGATCACACGCTGGAAGGATTCGCGGGGGCGTATATCTTGCCGGGCGGGCCGGCCCACGAACGTGAAAGCGCTCTGTGCGCGGACATTCAGTCATACGACAATGGCGAACTGATCTGGCACAAACCGCGACCCCGGCCGTCTCGGTTCGAGCCGGAAGAATCCGAAGCAATGCGGCTTGCCAACGCCATACAGCTGCTGGGGATACTCAGCCTTGAGGGCCTTCGGATCATCGCGTCAGTATGGAGCAGAACACGATTCTCTGGCGAACAAACCTCGCACGCAGCCGAAGCCCTGACGCATGCAACGCGATCACAGATGGAGGCAGCCCGGACTGATCCCTGATAGCGCGGAGAATGGTGATGTGATTACGCTCTATGAGCACGCGGAGCTGGGCAGACACCACGTCCAGCCGTTGGGAGACCTCCACGCCGATCCTGGCCATCTCGCCACAACCGCAGGAGCAGAGGGTGCTTTTGGGTTCAACGACGCGACGGAGATTGATGGCATTAGCAGGCTGCTGAATAAGTCGGGCTTGAAGGACGTTGTTCCTGCCGCATGGATTTCAAGGCGGTTCTCTGTGGCATCGGCGGCGGACGCCCGGTTTGGGATGCTCCG
>NZ_JBAPKZ010000034.1:0-33830 GCF_037083805.1 Roseovarius sp. D0-M9
TCACTTCGTCCGTCCCGCGCATCGTCACCCTCACTGCCGCTACCGTGCCAGAAGTGAATCATGTTCTCGCAACCGCGTCGAGACCGGCCTTTTTCAGCAGCCTGCTAAAGCGTTTTGCGAAAAACCTGAGGCATCAGCAAAAGGCAAAACGCGTGCAACGCATATATGTGGCTCTACGTTTCGCGAAACGCTTTAGCTTTCGTCCAGCAGCACTGCCGATATCGGGGCCAAGGCAACGCTGCTGGCGCGGTCTTGTAGCCCCCAGAGCAGCAGCGCGCTGATCGTGTCGGCGCGCAGACGCCCCAGCATGATGACGCCGCCCTCTTCGCGCCCGGCCTTGAACGCCGCCTGATCGAGAAAACGGCGAATGACCGTCGCGCTTTGATCGTTGCTGTCGAAATCGCGAAAGACGGTGCCGACGGGCACACCTTCGCGCGCGATCAGTTTGGGCGCGGTTTGCAGGCCCTTGGCAAAGACCACAAGGCCGTGACCCGAGTCCAGCAAGATTGGCGCCAGTTGCTCGCTCGCATCCCGGCTGATCTGCAAGCCGGTGCCGGTGCCTTCCAGAATTGCGACGGCCTCGGGCACCGCCGAAAAGACGCTCTGCATCACCGTTTCCGTGTCGCGCGCATCCGCCCCCTCGGGCAAATCCGCGATGGCCAGCACTTCGAACCCCGCATCGCGGTAGCGCACCATCGCCTCCGCCGCGCCGGGGGCCCTGGCATCAACTGCAAAGCTGAGAGGATAGGGAAAGGCGTCCAGCGCCTCCAGCCCGATGGGGCTGCTGCCATCGTCGATCAGCACGATGGACATCAGCGGTTTGCCTTCGGAGTTGTCGAAGGGCGCGGCGTTGCGGGCAATCGCACGGGTATCGGCGGGCGCGTCGGGCGCAGCCTCTTCGGGGGCGGCGTCGACAGATGGCAGGCGGCGCGTCTCGATATCCGTCGCGATGTCGCCGATGGTGCTGGGCGCGGTTTCTTCTTCGGGTGTTTCCTCTTCAGATGCTTCTTCTCGGGCCGTGTCGTCTTTTCCAGTCTTTTCTGGCGCGGTCTCTTCAGGCGCGGGTTCCGGCGCAGGGTCCGGCGCTTCAGTGCTGGCCTGCGCATTCTCCGGGGCAGCGTCGGCGCTCTCTTGGGGTTGCTCCGACTCTGCCTCATCGGCGGCAGGCGCAAGGCCCGCGCTCGCCTCGACCTCTGGCAGACTGGGCTGCGCTGGATCTGCGGAGATCGACGGCTCCCCCTCATCCATCGCCGCTTCCGCGTCTACCGCCCCGTCTGCTGCTCCGTCTGCCGCCCCGTCAGCGACACTGGCGATCATCCCGCTGCCCCCGATCGGTACCTCGGGCGCGCTCAGCCCAGCGTCCAGATCGCCCGTGTCCGGGCGCTCGGAAGGCTGAGTATTCTCGACGCCAATGGCGCTCAAATTGTCGGGCACGGTAGCATCCACTTGCGGGACATCCGATTTGATCGCAGGCGCGCCATCCGCACCCGGTACCTGCGCCGGTGCATCCACCAGCGACTGGTTGAACTCCGATCCGGCCGGCACGTCGATCTTGGACCCGCCCGGAGTAGCCTCTGCCTTAGGCGAACCTGCATCATTGGTGACGACTGAAATCGCTCCCAATGCTATAACGGACAGGGCCGCACCGGTCACCAGACCCGAGAAAATTCCGCTCGCCATGTGCGCCGCCCTCCTGCAACTGCCCTGATGAGACGCTTTTTTGCCGCAGCGTTTCCCGCCGCGCATGCCGCGCCCCCCTTGACCCTAGCGGCCAAGCCTGAGCAAGTATACCGCGACCGGCCCCCCGGCCTCTACCCCAAATGATGGGGGAACGGCGCGTTCGGGGCAATTCCAAAACGGACCTGCCAACATGCTGCTTTTGATAGATAATTACGACAGCTTCACCTACAATCTGGTGCATTATGTCGGTGAGTTGGGCGCCGAGGTGGTCGTGCGCCGCAACGACGCACTGGACGTCGAGGCAGCGCTGGCGATGAAGCCTGCGGGTATCCTTCTGTCGCCCGGCCCTTGCGACCCCGATCAGGCGGGCATTTGCCTGCCCCTGACACTGGCTGCGGCGCGCGAGGGCATACCGCTGCTAGGCGTGTGTCTGGGCCATCAGACGATCGGGCAGGCGTTTGGCGGACGCGTTCTGCGCCACTCCGAGATCGTCCATGGCAAGATGGGCCTCATGCACCACGAGGGCCAAGGCGTCTTTGCGGGCCTGCCCTCGCCCTTCGAGGCGACGCGCTATCACAGTCTCATTGTCGAGCGGGCCAGCCTGCCGGACTGCCTAGAGGTGACGGCGCATCTGGAGGATGGGACCATCATGGGCCTGCGCCACCGCGAATTGCCCATCGAGGGCGTGCAGTTTCACCCCGAATCCATCGCCTCGCAGCACGGCCATGCCCTGCTCAAGAACTTTCTCGACATGATGCAGAGCCCTGCCGCGCAGGTCCCGGCATGAGTGACGCGCTCAAGCCCCTGATCGACGCTGCCGCAAACGGCCCGCTCAGCCGCGTCGAGGCCGAGCATGCCTTCGGCATCCTCTTTGACGGCGAAGCGACGCCCAGCCAGATCGGCGGATTTCTCATGGCGCTGCGCACGCGCGGCGAGACGGTGGATGAATACGCGGCCGCCGCGGCCGTGATGCGCGCCAAGTGCAACAAGGTGCGCGCCCCAGAGGGCGCGATGGACATCGTCGGCACCGGGGGCGATGGCAAGGGCACTTTGAACATCTCGACCGCGACAGCCTTTGTGGTGGCGGGCGCGGGCGTCTGCGTGGCCAAGCACGGCAACCGCAACCTCAGCTCGAAATCGGGCGCGGCAGATGCGCTTGGGCAGATGGGCGTCAACGTGATGATCGGCCCGGAAGTCGTTGAAAGAGCTTTGAAAGAGGCGGGTATCGCCTTCATGATGGCGCCCATGCACCATCCGGCGATGGCCCATGTCGGCCCGGTGCGCGCTGAGCTTGGCACTCGCACGATCTTCAACATATTGGGCCCGCTGACAAACCCCGCAGCCGTCACGCGTCAGTTGACCGGCGCCTATCGCCGCGACCTCATTCGCCCCATGGCCGAGACCCTGGGACAGCTTGGATCCACCCGCGCCTGGCTGGTGCATGGCAGCGACGGCACTGACGAACTGGCCATCAGCGGGCACAGCTGGGTCGCGGCCCTGAACGAGGATGGCAGCGTCTCGGAATTCGAAGTCCACCCCGAGCAGGCGGGCCTGCCCCTGCACCCGTTCCAAGACATCCTTGGCGGCACACCGCAGGAAAACGGCGCGGCCTTTCGCGCGTTGCTGAAGGGGGCGCCCGGTGCCTATCGCGATGCGGTGCTGCTGAATGCCGCAGCCGCGCTGGTCGTCGCGGGCCACGCGGCGGACCTATCGGAGGGCGCCGCGCAAGCCGCCGCAAGCATCGATAGCGGCGCGGCCCTCAAACGATTGGAATTACTCGCCAAAATCACATCGGAGACCACATGAGCACGCCCACGATTCTCGAAAAGATCAAATCTTACAAACTGGATGAGATCGCGGCGACCAAGGCAGAGGTTTCGCCCGATGAGATGTCAAGCCGCGCCCGCGCCGCCCCCAAAGTGCGCCCGTTCAAGGACGCACTGCTGCAAGCCTCCATCGGCGGCTACGGCCTTATCGCCGAGATCAAGAAGGCCAGCCCCTCAAAGGGCCTCATCCGCGAGGACTTTGACCCCGCGGCCTTGGCACAGGCCTATGAGGAGGGTGGCGCAACATGCCTTTCGGTTCTGACCGACACCCCCAGTTTTCAAGGCGCCAAGGAATTCCTCACCGAGGCGCGCGAGGCTTGTCAACTGCCGGTCCTGCGCAAGGATTTCATGTATGATCCCTATCAGGTCGTCGAGGCGCGCAGCCTTGGGGCCGATTGCATCCTGATCATCATGGCCAGCGTCACCGATGCAGAGGCCGCCGCGCTCGAGCAGAGCGCAAGCGAATGGGGCATGGATGCCATCATCGAGGTCCACAACGCCGAAGAGCTGAAGCGCGCCGAGGCACTTTCATCTCCTCTGATAGGCATAAATAACCGTGATCTCAATACGTTCGAGACCACTCTTGAGACCTCACGCAGCCTCGCCCGCTATGTGCCGGAGAACCGGATCATCATCTGCGAGAGCGGTCTGGAGACGCCCGACGACCTGGCGGATATCGCCCGCTATGGCGCGCGCTGTTTTCTGATCGGCGAAACGCTGATGCGTGCCGACGATGTCGCGAGCGCCACCCGCGCCATCCTGGCCAATCCGCTGACAGCGGGCGGCCTTTAGCATGGCGGGCCTCACGCATTTCAATGACCAGGGCGATGCCCATATGGTCGACGTGTCGAACAAGGCCGTGACAGCCCGCGTTGCGACCGCCGCCTGCCACATCAGCATGGCTCGGGAAACGTTTGACATCATTGCAGAAGGTCGCGCCAAGAAAGGCGATGTCATCGCCGTCGCGCGCCTTGCCGGGATCATGGGGGCCAAACGCACGCCCGAGCTCATCCCGCTGTGCCATCCGCTGCCAATCACCAAGGCTAGCGTGGACTTGACCCTTGATCCGGATCTGCCGGGACTGCGGATCGAGGCGACGATCAAGACCACAGGACAGACCGGCGTTGAAATGGAGGCGCTGACCGCCGCCAGCATCGCCGCCTTGACCGTCTATGACATGGCCAAGGCCGTTGATCGTGCGATGCAGATCGGTGGCTTGCGCGTCATTCTGAAAGACGGCGGAAAATCCGGCCTTTACGAGGCGAGTTGAATGTTTTTCCCGCGACGACTAGCTGCGCGTGGTGACCGATGTGATTAGCGTCGATGAAGCGCTGGCGCATCTCCTGCGCATGAGCGAGCCGCGCGAGATCGAGATGGTGCCGCTGCGCGCAGCATCAGCACGCGTTCTGGCCCGTCCCGTCAGCGCCGCACGTGACCAGCCACCCTTTGCCGCCTCGGCAATGGACGGCTACGCGGTGCGCGCGATCGACGTTGCACCGGGGGCGCAGTTGACGGTCATCGGAGAGGCCGCTGCCGGTCACCGCTGGCAAGGGTCCATCGCGCCCGGACAAGCCCTGCGTATCTTCACCGGCGCCCCCATTCCAGAGGGCGCGGACCGCGTTATAATTCAAGAGGATGTAGACCGTTCTTCATCTGTCATAACGATCAGGGATGGGGTCGATTCAGCGGCGCATATTCGCCCTGCCGCCGCCGATTTCGCTGCGGGTGACACCATGGCATCCCCTCGCATCTTGCGCCCCAGCGATATCGCCCTTCTTGCATCGATGAACGTGGCCGAGTTGCCCGTGATGCGCAAACCCACAGTCGCGATCATTGCGACGGGCGACGAATTGGTCATGCCCGGAGAGGCCCCCGGCCCCGACCAGATCATCGCATCCAACACCTTCGGGCTGGCCGCATTGATCGAGCAGAATGGTGGCGCGGCCCGCATGCTGCCCATCGCAAGAGACAACGACGCCTCGCTTCAGAAGGCCTTTGATCTGGCGCGCGGTGCCGATCTGATCTTGACTGTGGGAGGCGCATCGGTCGGAGATCACGACCTCGTCGGCGCCGTGGCGAGCGAGCTTGGCCTCGAGCGCGCATTTTACAAGATTGCGATGCGGCCGGGCAAGCCTCTCATGGCTGGGCGCATGGGCGCGTCAGCTATGGTTGGACTGCCCGGAAACCCCGTTTCTGCAATGGTTTGCGGTCATGTCTTCATCTTGCCAATGGTGCGTGCCATGCTGGCGCTGGATCCGGCGCAAGGCACACGCCAAACGGCCCGGCTGGGCACCGACTTGGCCGAAAACGGGCCGCGAACGCATTATATGCGCGCTTGCCTCGTGGATGGGATCGTCACCCCCGCAACCTCCCAGGACAGTGCCCTGCTGAGCGTGCTGGCAAACGCCAATGCGCTGTTGATCCGCCCGGCACATGCCCGGCAAGCTGAGAAGGGCGACATCGCCCACGTCATGCCGATCTGAACCGCACAGCCATGGCGCTTGACACAAAACGGGAACATGCGTAGAACAAAGGCAGATAAAAAACAGAGGGGCTCCCGCAATGCTGACAAAAAAACAGCTCGATTTGCTGCATTACATCAACAAATGCGTGCAGCGCGATGGTGTGCCACCCAGTTTTGACGAGATGAAGGATGCACTGGATCTGCGTTCGAAATCCGGCATCCACCGGCTGATTACAGCGCTTGAGGAGCGGGGCTTCATCCGCCGCCTTGCCCATCGCGCCCGCGCTCTTGAAATCGTCAAGCTACCGGAGTCGATGGGCGGCGCGTCGCTGGGTGGATACCCTGCGCGTGTCATCGACGGCGACCTTCCCGACGGTCCGCCCCCGCCGCAGGCCCGCGCCGTTACCATCGACGCGCGTGAGGTGCCGGTCATGGGCCGCATCGCCGCAGGTGTGCCGATCGAGGCAATTCAGCATGCGTCGCATAATGTCGCTGTTCCCAGTGCGATGATTGCCGGATCTGGCGACCACTACGCGCTCGAGGTCAAGGGCGATTCGATGATTGATGCAGGCATCAATGACGGTGATGTCGTGGTCATCCGCGGCACGTCGACTGCCGACAATGGCGACATCGTCGTTGCCCTCGTCGATGATCAGGAGGCGACGCTGAAGCGGTTTTTCCGGCGCGGCGGGGCGATCGCGCTCGAGGCAGCAAACCCGGCGTATGAGACGCGGATTCTGCCGGATGACAAGGTCAAGGTGCAGGGCAAGCTGGTGGGTTTGATCCGCACTTACTGAGAGGTCCGCGCGCTTCGTTTGGCGGGGCGTGCATTCCAAAGGCGCGCGCCCGTGATCTGGCGCGCTGCGATGACGCCCAGATCGCGGCCCCGCATGGCGAGCGCGCCTGTCTCGCGCAAGGCAGCCGGATCTAAAATGGTGCAACCTTCATCGTATAGCCATTCTGCAGGCGGAGCGGTATTCATCACCAACCAGCGCGCGTCGGTGCAGCCGGACACGCCGACAGCGGCACGCTTGCCGCGCAGGGCGACCAATCTTGGCCAATCGGCCGGCAAATTTTCCACAGGCCATCGCGCCGCCGCTTCCTCCTGCGTTGCAGGGTCGCCGTCGTTTTCCAACCAGTTCTGCGCGGCAAAGCCATCGCCGCGCGCCGCGCTGAGCGCGCGCCCCGACGGTGTCATCACCCCCACCAGCCCCCCGGTATCCGAGATCAGAACGCGCGGGCGCTCGACCTCGGACCAAAGAACTAAGGCCGCGATCATCGGCAGCGCACCCATCGCGCGCAGGCAGCCCTGCCAGAGGATCACAATCAGCGCCCCCAGTGACAAGAGCGGCAAGACCCCTGAGCCGGGGCTGGGCACCATGCCGCGCGCACCCTCCTTCGACGCGATCCAATGCGCCACGCCCAAGATCCAGTCGAGTCCCCACGCCATGATCCACAACCCGGCCCCCTCGAGGCCGAAGGGCAAGAGGCACACCGCAAGGACTGCCGCCGGCATGACCAGCACCCCCATCAGCGGCACGGACGCAAGGTTGGCGATGAGGCCGTAGTGCGCGATCTGGTTGAAATGTGCCGCCGCGATCGGTGCGGTCGCCAGCCCCGCGACACCCGACGAGATGATGACTGCGATGATGGGGCGCAACCACTTCGGACCGCGCGGCACAGCGTCATGCTGAAGCCAGCCAAAGACCGCGATGAGCGCGGTTGTCGCCGCAAAGCTCATCTAAAAGCCAGGGCTTAGCAACGCCTCGGGGCGCAGGACCAGAACGATCAGCGCGGCCAGCGCCACAGCCCTGAGGCTCAGCGCGCGGCGGCTGAGCATCACGGCGACCAGCATGACAGCCACCATGATGAAGGCCCGCTCGGTCGCGATGCTGCCCCCCGAGAGGCCAAGGTAGAAGGCCGCAACGACGAGGGCCAGCGCGGCGGCCACCGGCTTGACCGGTGCCCGCAGTGCCAGCCAAGGGATCAGCGCCAGACCGTAGCGCAGCGCGCCAAAGACGAAGGCGGTCAAAAGGCCCATGTGGAGACCCGATATCGCCAGAAGATGCGCCGGATTCGACACGCGCAGCGCCGTGAGCGTGTCCTGCCCCATTCCCGAACGGTCTCCCGTCATGATCGCTGCGGCAAAACCGCCCGCCTCGCCCGGCAAGGCGGCCTGCACGCGCGCCGACAGGGCCATGCGGATGCGAAACATGACCTGCCCCCCCTCAGGCGGCGCCAGCCCCACGATCGGCACGCGGGTGTATCCCACCGCGCCGAGGCCCTGAAACCAGGCGTGCCTCTGGAAATCGAACCCTCCCGGCTCGACCGGGCCCGAGGGCGGCGACAAGTGCCCAGTCGCCCCCATGTAAAGGCCCGGTTGCGGCGCCGCGCCCAGCATGTCCGAGTGGAGCGACACGCGCACTCGCGACGGCGTGCGATGCGGCGGCACGCGCGCCAGCTTGACACGGTCCAGCGTCACGCGCACCGCGTCCGAGGAAGATCGGTCGATGCCGACGACACGCCCCTCGATCGGGCCATAATAGCGCCAGCCAATGACCGGCCCCGACACAGTGTGCGCGCGCGCGCCCGCAAGCAGGCATCCCGCCACGATCAGCGCCGCACCTATGGCCAGAGGCGAGGCCGCCTGCCCGATCAGCCGCGCCGCAATCAGCAGTGCGACTCCCATCCCCCCAAGCGCCGCATACATTGCCAGTCCCGGCTCGACCGGTAGCGAAAAATAGAGGCCGATCCCGGCCCCGAGACAGACAGGCGCCCAGCCGATCAGATGCCCGCGCTGCAAGAGCAGCACGTGCTGAGGATACTGCCAGAGCGCCGCCACTTGTGTCCCTTCCCGCCGATAGGTAGACAGATGTCGAACCTATTCCCGACATCGTTACCGAAAGGTTAATGCGCCCCATGTCCCAACAGGTCGTGACCCGTTTCGCCCCCTCGCCCACCGGCTATCTGCATATTGGCGGGGCGCGCACCGCCCTTTTCAACTGGCTGTTCGCACGCGGGCGTGGCGGAAAGTTCCTGCTTCGGATCGAGGACACGGATCGCGCGCGTTCGACCCCTGATGCGACGCAGGCGATCCTGGACGGCATGGCGTGGATGGGTCTTGATCACGATGGCGAAGTCGTCAGCCAGTTCGAGCGCGCCGCCCGCCATGCGGAGGTTGCGCACCAGATGCTGGAGGCGGGGCAGGCCTATAAATGCTATGCGACGCAGGAGGAAATCCAGGCGTTTCGCGACGCAGCCAAGGAGGCTGGCCAGTCTACGCTCTTCCGCAGCCCCTGGCGCGATGCGGCGCCCGAGACCCATCCTGACCTTCCTTATGTGATCCGGATCAAGGCACCCCTAGAGGGCGCGACCGTTATCAAGGATGCTGTTCAAGGCGATGTGACCATTCGCAACGACCAGCTCGACGATATGGTCCTGCTGCGGTCCGACGGCTCGCCCGTCTATATGCTGGCCGTCGCCGTCGATGACCACGACATGGGTGTCACGCATGTCATTCGTGGCGACGACCACCTCAACAATGCCGCGCGTCAGATGATGATCTACGCCGCGATGGGCTGGCCCCTTCCCGTTTACGCGCATATCCCCCTTATTCACGGCCCTGATGGCAAGAAGCTGAGCAAGCGGCATGGCGCGCTCGGCACGCGGGAATACCGCACCATGGGCTACCCGGCCTCCGGGATGCGCAATTACCTCGCGCGCCTCGGGTGGAGCCATGGCGATGCGGAGTTTTTCACCGATGCCGAAGCGCAGGAGTGGTTCGATCTGGACGGAATTGGAAAATCTCCTGCCCGCTTCGATTTCAAGAAACTTGAGAACGTTTGCGGCCTGCACATGGCGGCGACAGACAATGCTGCGCTGCTGCATGAATTGGAGGATTTCCTGAAGTTCACCGGTGCGCCGCGCCTTACGCCCGAGCAGGCGGCGATGTTTCTGGACGCGATGCCGCACCTCAAGGAGCGGGCCCGAACCTACCATGAACTAATTGAAAAAGCACAATTTATCATGGCATCACGGCCTATTGAGATGGACGAAAAAGCAGCGGCGCAGCTGGATACGGTATCCCGTGGTATGCTGGCTGAATTGACGCCGCAGTTGCAAACTGCTAAGTGGAACCGAGAAGGTCTTGAAGCGTTCATGAGTGATTTCGCCGAGGCGCGTGGCATCAAGTTCGGCAAGATGGCAGGCCCGCTCAGGGCCGCGCTGGCCGGGCGCAGCACGACGCCAAGCGTTTATGACATGATGCTCGTTTTGGGCCAGACCGAGGCTCTGGCCCGGATCGAGGATGCAAGTCAAGGCGGCCGTTAATCTGGCCGTAAGACCAATGGATTATCCAGCCCGGACCAGCACGACGGGTCCGAGGACTGCAATAGGGAGAATGCCTCATGGCGGACAACAAGAAAATCGCCACGCTACACCTCGATGGCAAGGAATACGAACTGCCCATCTACACGCCGACAGTGGGGCCGGAGGTCGTCGATATCCGCAAGCTCTACGGTCAGGCGGGCGTTTTCACCTATGACCCCGGCTTCACGTCAACGGCAAGCTGCGACAGCACGATCACCTTCATCGATGGCGACAAGGGCGAGCTGCTGCACCGCGGCTATCCGATCGACCAACTGGCGGAAAACTCTCACTACCTCGAAGTATGCTATCTGCTGCTCTATGGGGAATTGCCCTCTGCGGCGCAGCTTGAGGATTTCGAGGGTCGCGTCACCAATCACACCATGCTGCACGAGCAGATGCAGTTCCTCTTTCGGGGCTTCCGCCGCGACGCCCCGCCGATGGCGATCATGGTCGGTGTCGTCGGCGCGCTGAGCGCGTTTTATCACGACAGCACCGACATCAACGATCCGTGGCAGCGTGAGGTCGCATCGGTGCGCATGATCGCCAAGATGCCGACGATTGCCGCGATGGCCTATAAATACACGATCGGCCAGCCCTTCGTCTATCCGCGTAACGATATCGACTACGCGTCGAACTTCCTGCGCATGTGCTTTGCCGTCCCTGCCGAGGATTATGAGGTCAATCCGATCCTCAGCCGCGCGATGGACCGCATCTTTACCCTGCACGCCGATCACGAGCAGAACGCATCGACCTCAACCGTGCGCCTCGCCTCATCCTCGGGGGCGAACCCCTTTGCCTGCGTTGCAGCGGGCATCGCGTGCCTCTGGGGCCCCGCTCACGGCGGCGCCAATCAGGCATGCCTCGAAATGCTGCGCGAGATCGGAACCGTGGACCGCATCCCCGAATTCATCGAGCGTGCCAAGGACAAGGACGATCCCTTCCGCCTCATGGGCTTTGGCCACCGCGTCTACAAGAACTTCGATCCGCGCGCCAAGGTGATGAAGCAGTCCGCCGATGAAGTTCTCGAACTTATGGGCATCGAAGACAACCCGACGCTCCAGGTCGCCAAGGAGCTTGAGAAGCAGGCGCTTGCCGATCCCTATTTCGCGGAAAAGAAGCTGTTCCCGAACGTCGATTTCTACTCGGGCATCATCCTTGAAGCGATGGGATTCCCCACGTCGATGTTCACGGCGATTTTTGCCGTATCCCGCACCGTCGGCTGGATTTCGCAGTGGAAGGAAATGATCTCGGATCCGCAGCTGAAAATTGGCCGCCCCCGCCAGCTTTATGTTGGTGCGAACAAGCGTGACTACGTCGATATCGAAAAGCGCTGAGACAAGCCCTCGCTTGAAAACGGATAAAGGCGCGGCCACAAGGCTGCGCCTTTTGTCTTGTGTGCGATCAAAAGGGAGGCAAGCGCGCCGCCTGGTCCCGCCGGGCCGCCTCAGCGTCCCTCGAAGGACGCCTTGCGCTTGTCGAGAAACGCGACGACGCCTTCCTGAAAATCACGCGTCTGGCCGCAGGCGCCTTGCAAGCGGGCCTCCAGATCAAGCTGCGCGTCTGGTCCATTTTGCCACGTGGCGCGCAGGGCTGTCTTGAGATTGCGGTAGGCCTCGCTTGGCCCTTGGGCCAGATGCGCGGCCCTTGCGCGCCAGTGGGTGTCGAACTCCATATCCGGCACAGCCTCCCAGATCATGCCCCAGTCCGATGCGTCGCGCGCGCTGATCGGCTCGGCAAAGAGCGCGGCGCCCATGGCCTTGGCCGCGCCCATCTGCCGGGGCATCCAATAGGTTCCCCCTGCGTCAGGCATGAGACCGATCCGGGTAAACGCCTGTATGAAAACCGCGCTTTCCGCCGCGATGGTCACATCCGCCGCCAGCGCCAGATTGGCCCCTGCGCCAGCGGCAACGCCGTTGACCGCTGCAATCGTGGGGATCGGACAGTCCCAGATGGCGCGCAGCATGGGCGCATATTCGTCGCGCAGCACCCTTTCCAGGTCGAGAGAAGCGGCATTGCCTGCATCGCTCAGATCCTGCCCCGCGCAAAAGGCGCGCCCATTGCCCGTGATGACCAGCACCCGCGCCGCCTTGCCAGCCTCCTGGACCGCTTGGGTGATTTCCGCGCGCATCTGCGCATTGAGCGCATTCATCTTGTCAGGCCGGTCCAGCCGCAGGGTCGCCACGCCCTCTTCGATGTCGAGCGTCAGGACTGAAAATCTGGTCATGGCGGTCTTATCCGTTCAAAATGTCGCGCAGGCGCGCGGCCTCTTCGTCGCTCAATGTCTCATCCTCTTGGGCGGCCCGGCCACGCCGCCGGATATAGACGAAGGCAATGCCAGCGCCGGCCAGCAACATCGCTGGCCCCGCCAGCCATAGCAAAAGCGTGCTCCCCGTCGCGCGCGGATTGAGCAGAACATATTCGCCATACCGATCAACGATGAAGTCTATCGCTTCCGCGTCGCTATCGCCCGCAACAAGCCGCGCGCGCAGCAAAAGGCGCAGGTCACGCGCAAGGGTTGCGTTCGATTCGTCGATACTCTCGTTGCGGCACACAAGGCAGCGCAGCCCTTCCGACAGCGTGCGCGCGCGTGCCTCTAGCGCGGGATCGTCCAGCACCTCATCAGGCTGGACGGCGAGAACCGGACTGGCGATCAGCGCAAGGATCAGTGCAAGGCGTCTCATTCTGCCGGCACCTCGCCACTCGGTCTGACGGCACTCTTGCGTGCGCCTGCAGCCACGCGATAGCGCCGGTCGCTGAGCGACAGGAAGCCCCCGAGGGCCATCAGGATGGCGCCGCCCCAGATCCAGTTCGCCAGCGGCTTGTGGTAGGTGCGCACGGCCCAGCCACCGCCCTCTTGCGGATCGCCGATCACCACATAGACATCGCGCAGAAATCCGATGTCGATCGCGGCTTCGGTCGTGGGCATCTCGGCGACCGGATAAAACCGCTTCTCCGGCTGTAGCACTCCGATGGTCTCGCCATTCCGCGACAGGCGCATATCTGCGATGGTGGTTTCGTAGTTCGGTCCCTCGCTGCGCCTCACATCCTCCAGCGTGATGGTATACCCCGCCAAATCAAAGCTGTCGCCGATGTTGACGACGCGGATGTCCTCGCTCTCCCATGCCAGAAGGCCTGCGATACCGGCCATCGTCACGCCAAGGCCCGCGTGGGCCGTCGCCTTGCCCCAATCGGCGCGCGGCAAACGGCCAAGGCGCCGCAGGCGACTGTTTGCATCGCCTCGCGTGCCCGTGCGCGACCACAGGTCGATCGCCGCCCCCACGACCAGCCATGTACCAAGGGCAAGGCCCACCGGCCCCATCAGGCTGCGGCCCGATTGTACCGCCCAGGCAAGGCCCAGAACCGCCAGTGCCAGCACCAGCGCCGGAACCAGTTGACGTAGAACGCGCCGCATCTGGCCGCGCTTCCACGGCATCATGGATCCGATGGGCAGAACCGCCCCGAGGACGATCATGAAGGGCGTGAATGCCATATCGAAAAAGGGCGCGCCGACAGACAGCTTGCGATCAAAGAGCATTTCGGCCACGAGCGGCCATATGGTGCCGACAAAGATGACGAAAGCCGACACGCCCAGCAACACATTGTTGACGAGCAACATCGACTCCCGGCTGGAGAGGGCAAAGACCCCCCGCGCCTGCATCGCACCTGCACGGGCGGCAAACATCGTCAGCCCCCCCATCATGAAGATCGCGGTTATCCCCAGCAGGAACATGCCCCGCTCGGGGTCGTTGGCGAAGGCATGCACCGATGTCAGCACACCCGACCGCGTGATGAATGCGCCGATCATCGAAAAGCCGAAGGCAATGATGGCCAGAAGGATCGTCCAGCTCTTCAGGCTCTCGCGTTTTTCAACCACGATCGCCGAGTGGAGCAAGGCGGCCGCAATGAGCCACGGCATGAAGCTGGCGTTTTCGACCGGATCCCAGAACCAGAAACCGCCCCAGCCCAGCTCGTAATAGGCCCACCAGCTGCCCATCGCGATGCCGATGGTCAGAAACACCCATGCCGCCAGCGTATAGGGGCGCACCCAGCGCCCCCACGCGGCATCGACGCGGCCCTCGATCAACGCCGCAACGGCAAAGCTGAAGGTCATCGAAAGGCCGACATAGCCGATGTAAAGAAACGGCGGATGAAACGCGAGACCGGGGTCCTGCAAGAGCGGGTTCAGGTCCTGCCCATCCAGCGGCGGCACGGCGAGGCGCAGGAACGGATTTGACGTGAAGATGATGAAGGCAAGAAACGCGATGCCGATCATCCCCTGAACGGCCAGCACGCGCGCCCGCAGACCCGGCGGCAGGTTGCCACCGAACCACGCGGCGCAGGCCCCGAAGAGGGCCACGATAAGCACCCAAAGCAGCATGGATCCTTCGTGATTGCCCCAGACACCGGTGATCTTGTAGAGCATCGGCTTGGCCGAATGGCTGTTCAGCGTGACCAGCCGAAGCGAGAAATCCGAAGTCACGAAGGCATATGTCAGGGCCGCGAAGGCCACCGTGATCATGATGAATTGCAAGCCTGCAGCAGTGTCGCCGACGGCCATCCACCCGCTCCAGCGCTTGTGTGCGCCAACGAGCGGGACGGTGGCCTGCACACAGGCAAGAACCAGAGCAAGGATGAGGGCGAAATGGCCGAATTCTGTAATCATGGCCAACGTATAACCGCCCCGCGCGCCCGGCACCAACGGGAAACGACGCACGGGAGCGGTTCAGATTGTCGCGGCGGCGGCTCGCTGCCTAAATTGCCACGCCTTTAGCCGATGTTTCTGCTCAAAGACGTGAGGTTTCTAGCGATCATGCTTGCGCCACGCTCTGAGGGCAGGGTTGAACTCGGGCGCGTCCGGGGTCTCAACCGGCTCGTCGCTTGCGAGGTCTTCATCCGCTGTCCCCCCCTCAAGCGCCCGGATGCTGGCGGCGACGCGCGGCGCCTCGGCCGCGCTTTGCAGGATGGAGCGGCGGAACGCCTGTCCCNTGTCCCCCCCTCAAGCGCCCGGATGCTGGCGGCGACGCGCGGCGCCTCGGCCGCGCTTTGCAGGATGGAGCGGCGGAACGCCTGTCCCTTGAACTGGTGGCGCGCGCCGAAATAGAATGACACGATAACCCCCAGCAGCCACCAAAGCGGTTCAGGCACCAGCGCAATGCCCTGCATCCGCGCGGCGAACCACACCGGATCGACCATGGCCGAGATAAACAGCCCCAGTGTCCCCAGCGCCAGCGCCGGGCGCGGCACCCGGTTGACCCCGTCCATGATCCGGTCAAAGAGGCCCACCTGCCCCGCGCCGAACTCGGCATCGAACTGCCCCAAGGCCGCGCCGCGCTCTTCGGCCTGACGCTTGGCCCCGGCCTCTGCATTCTCGCGAAAAACTTCGGCAGTGCGGGCCACCACGTTTCGCCCATCACCGAACATAAGCGTCACAAGGCGCTCGATCACTCCCATGATGCCACCCGTGCCGCGAATTCAGCGCTGCTCAGGTGATAGCGCGGGGACATGAACGCCTCCGCGCGAAGGATCCAGCCGCCCTTGCCCCCTGCGCGGGTGCGCGCGAACTTGCGGCTGGCCGGGCGCCTGTCGGCGACGCGCAGGTAATAGTTGCGCCGCGCGATGGCATAGGCGTCCGCGATATGGAACGGGGCGGTTTGCGCTGCGATTTTCGCCGCTTGCACGGTTTGCGGGCCGATGACGCCATCGACGCTGACACTCTGGCCCATCTGGCACAGAAGGCGTTGCAGGATCTTCACCGCATTGCTGCCTGAATTGACATACATGTCAAAAACGCTTGCCCGCAACACTTCGGGCAGCTTGCCGATACCCGGCGCCTCGAAGTAGTGCTTCATGAATATCGCTTCTGCCTGGGCCTGACTGAGGCGGCGCACATCGACGGCATCGACCCGGCCATCGCCATTCAAGTCAAGGCCGAGCCGGCGCATCGTGTGAACCGTCACACCATGCTTGGTCGCGCCGCCGGTATCATCCGGGTCATCTACATAACCGCCCTCGCGAGCAACGATTTCTCTGGCAATCTCGTGCACCTGATCCATCCAGTTCCCTTTGCACCTGACCGGCCGGGATCTGTTCCCTGCCTCGTGCAAGACCTGACGGATGAGGGGTTAACGGCGCGCTTACTGAGCGACCGGTTCCTGGTAGACGCCCTGCTCTTTCAGCGCGTCGACGACCTCTTTGGGCATATAGGTTTCATCGTGCTTGGCCAAGATTTCGGTCGCACGAAAGGTTGCGCCGTCATAGCTGCCGAGGCCGACCATCCCCTGCTCCTCGCCAAAGAGATCCGGCAGAACGCCAACAAAGGCCACGGGCACACTGGCCCCGCCATCTGTCACGCTGAACGTCACCTCCTCGCCCGCGCCGCGCCGCAGGCTGCCGACCTCAACCATGCCCCCGATGCGAAAAACCTCCGTGGGCCCCGGCGGCTCGGACATGACCTGACTGGGCGAGCGAAAGAAGTTGATTCCGTCGCGCATCGCATAGCCTATCAGCGCGGTCGACAGCACAAGCGCCGTCGCTGCCACCGCGATAATCTGCACCCTTCGCTTTTTTTTCAGCGATTTCATGGCCATGCGCTGTGATCCTCAACTTTTTTTAAGGGAAGACTGGCGGCGCCATCAGCCCCGTTGTCTCATCCAGACCTAACATCAGATTCGCATTCTGCAAGGCTTGGCCGCTTGACCCCTTGGTCAGGTTATCCAGTGCAGCAATCACGATGGCGCGGCCCTCGATCCGGTCGCCGCTGACGCCAACATGGCAAAAGTTGCTGCCTCGAATGTGCCGCGTGCTGGGAACTTGCCCAAAGGGCAGAACCTGTAGGAATGGCTCCTCCGCGTAGGCCGCGTCTAGCGCCTCATGTATCGCCTGCGGCTCACCTTTAACATAAACAGTGGCAATTATCCCCCTGTTTGCAGGCAATAAATGCGGCGTAAACTGCACCTGAACGGGACGGCCCGCGATGGCGGAAAACTCCTGATCGAACTCGGCCAGATGGCGGTGCGTGCCCCCGACCCCATACGCGTGCGCCCCCTCGCTCAGCTCGGCATGTAGCAGATTTTCCTTGAGGCTCCGCCCCGCGCCGCTCACCCCCGTCTTGAGGTCGATGATGATGTCGTCGAGGTCGATCAGCCCTGCTGCGATCAAGGGTCGCAGCGCATATTGGCCGGTCGCCGCGTTGCATCCCGTCCCTGCCACCAGCCGCGCACCGCGAATGTCGTCGCGGTAGAACTCGGTTAGCCCATAGACGGCCTCGGCCTGGCATTCGAGCGCGGCATGAGTATTGCCATACCATTTCTTGTAACTCTCGGGGTCGCGCAGCCTGAAATCAGCGCTGAGATCAACGATCTTGAGTGTTTTGGGCAGGCTCGCGATCACCTCTTGGCTGGTCGCATGCGGCAGCGCACAAAAGCACAGATCAATGCCGGAAAAGTCGATCTCATCAATGGTCACAAGGTCCGGCAGATCAAGGTGGCGAAGGTGCGGAAACACCTCGGCCATGCTTTGCCCGGCCTTGGAATTGGCGCCAAGCGCAGTGATGCGCATGGCGGGGTGCACGGCAATCAGGCGGACCAGTTCGGCCCCGGTGTAGCCCGAGGCGCCAAGAATGGCGATGTTATGCATGGGTATGGCCCTTTCGATTTTGCGCAGAGGTAGCCGATCACGGCGCGCCGGGCAATCACCTCCTCATGCGGCCTCAAATCGCACGGGGCGGCGCATGAATTGCGTCGCGCGATCCGATACCCGGCCCGCATCACCCGTCGTCAGATACCGCAGGCCGCTGCCCTCTCCGGCCATCACCGGGCGCCGCGACAAGTAGTCGGCAAGGCTATCGGCGACCAGCGCGGGCTGCGACAGCACCATCACATCCGGCCCAAGCGCCAGCTGAAACACGTCCTGCAGCAGTGGATAATGCGTGCAGCCCAGCACCGCCGCCTGTGGCTGCGGCATCTTGCGCAAGAGCGCGTCGACATGGCTGCGCACGAGCGCCTCGGCAAGGATCAGATCGCCCTCCTCGATCGCGTCGACGACACCGCCACAAGCCTGCGCCTCGACATCGACACCGATGGCGCGAAATGCCAGCTCGCGCTGGAAGGCACGGCTGCTGACCGTTGCAGGCGTCGCAAAAAGCGCGACGTGGCGCGCGCTCACCTCACGCGGGGGCGAATTATCGCCCCACTGGCGCTCGGTCAGCGCCTCGATCAATGGCACAAAGACGCCCAGCACGCGCTTGCCCTCGGGCACGCCCGCCTCCTGCATCCGGCGCAGCGCGACCGCAGAGGCCGTGTTGCACGCCAGCACCACCAGATTGCACCCCTCCGACCATAGTCGCTCGACGCCGGCGCGCGTCAGCGCCTGGATGTCATCCGGGGTGCGCACGCCGTAAGGCGCATGCGCGTTGTCCCCCAGATAGATCAGCGCCTGATCCGGCAGACGCGCGGCAACCGCATCCATCACCGTGAGCCCGCCAAGGCCACTGTCGAAAATCCCTACCGCCATAGCCGCCCTCTCCGCCGCGTGCCGTCACATATTGCAGCGACCCTAGCCATGCACCCGCCCGCGCGCCAGACCGATCTGCCGCACCCGCGCGTCAAACCATTGCATTGGACGCAATGGTCCTATGCAGGAAGGTCAATTCTTTGCTAAGGCTGTGGCACAACACAGACAAATGGGGCCGGTGCGATGGATTGGGACAAGCTGAGGATTTTTCACGCCGTGGCCGACGCCGGCAGCCTCACGCATGCCGGTGATCTTCTGCATCTGTCTCAGTCGGCTGTCTCACGCCAGATTCGCTCGCTGGAGGAGGCGCTGAACGCCACGCTCTTTCATCGCCATGCGCGCGGGCTGATCCTGACCGAACAGGGCGAGTTGCTGTTCGACGCAACGCGCGCGATGCTCAAACGCCTCGATGCGGCGACCGCGCGCATCCGCGACAGCGAAGATGAGGTCTTTGGCGAATTGCGCGTGACCACCACCATCGGGTTCGGCACGCTTTGGCTCGCCCCGCGACTCGCCAAGCTCTACGAGAAATATCCCGATCTCAAGATCGACCTGATGCTGGAAGAGCGCGTCTTGGACCTGCCCATGCGCGAGGCCGACGTCGCCATCCGCATGAAGGAGCCAAGCCAGGCAGATCTTATCCGCAAGCGGCTGATGGGCGTTCACATGGGCCTTTACGCATCGCCCGAGTACCTGGCCAAGACAGCGCCCCCCCAAAGCGTCGATGACCTGTCCGAACATCGTCTGATTTGCCAGAACGTCAATTCGGCGCAGGTCAGCGCCGCGACTTACCTCGTCAAGGAGCTGGTGACCAACGACATTGCCTCGATGCTGACGGTCAATAACTACTTCGGCGTGCTTCAGGCGGTGATCAACAATCTGGGCATCGGCGTCCTGCCCGACTACCTGACCTATGATTTTCCCAACCTGGTCCGGGTTCTACCTGAGGTAGAATCAGTCGAGGTGCCGGTCTTTCTGGCCTACCCCGAGGAACTGCGCCATTCCCAGCGCATTGCGGCCTTCCGAGACTTCGTTCAGCAAGAGATCTTTGCGTACCGAAAAAACGTTAAAGAACAAAAAATTAGCTAGGAAACTGGCATGCTATGCATTCCGCGCATAGCGGCCATGCCAAAGGATTTAGCTATTTTTCTTGATCCAGCCCGGAACAGCTACTAAGTGCTGCTTTGACGGTAGCGCCGATATGGTGCGCCCGTCATACCTCCCTGTTGGACTATGGCCGAGCTTAGTGCTCGGCCTTTTTTTTGGCCCGCAGTAGCTTGGCCCGCCAAAGCAGGTGATCAGCAGATACATCCCGACAGCATGAAAAAACCGAACGCTGCATATCTGCTGCGTCCGGTTTATCGCTATCTGGTTACAAGGTCTGTGTTATTCGGCTGCCGTATCGGTCGGGCTTGCCGTGTCGCCCTGCGCGCTGGCCTCTTGATCGGCCTTGGGCTTGCGCGCACGGCGCTGTTTGGGGCGCGGTGCGTCGCCAGAAGCTTCTTCACTGCTGCCAGACTGGCCCTGATCGCCGCCCGAGGGTTGCCCCTCCTGGCCATTGCCGCCCGGTTTCGCACGCGGCTTGCGCGGTGCGCGCCGGGGCGTAGATTTGTTCTCGGGGGTCTCGACCAGCGTGCTGTCACCCTCGCCCTCCTGGGGCTGCGCGTCCTCGCGAGGCTCTTTGGAATCGCGGTTGTCACGATGATCGACCTGATCGGATTGCGCGCCATTGCCACCATCGCTGCGCTCGTTCTGCTGAGCGCGCTCGCGGTCACGCTCGGCCTGGCGTTCGCGGTTTTCGCGCTCTTGCTGCTCGCGCTTGGCATCCTGATCGCGCTTGGCGTCCAGTTCCTTCTGGGCCTCGCCCAGAAGGCGCAGGTAATGCTCGGCATGCTGCTGAAAGTTCTCTGCGGCCACGCGATCATTCGACAACTGCGCATCACGCGCGAGCTGGTTGTATTTTTCGATGATCTGCTGCGGTGTGCCGCGCACCTTGCCCTCGGGGCCAGAGCTGTCGAACACGCGGTTGACGACGTTGCCGACCGAATTGGGGCGGTTTCTGTTCGACTTATTGCGCGAACGTGACTTCGATGATCTCATATGTCTGGTGTCCAGCCTTGTTTCTTGAACCGTGGTAAACCCGAGAGGCGCCCTATGCGCACATGCATGAAACCGGGCTCGGCTATGTTGGCTTGGCGTCGCGCGGGACCACCCATCGTCAGGATATCCACCGCGTCGACGTTTCCAGTAATCACGGCAAGGCGCTGCACACAAGAGGAAAGCAACATAAAAGCGCGATTATTCGCCAAAACTGCGGATAATTGCGCAGAAGTGGCCCGTTCGTCACGCCCGCGTGGTCACAATGCGGTCGCGCCCGTCAAGGTCGGGCAGCACGCTGACATCGCGCAACCCGGCCTCCGCGGCCAAGGCGGTGACGGCTTCTGACTGCCGCCAACCGATTTCCATCATCAGCCAGCCGCCCGGCACCAGATGCGCGCGCGCACCCGCGCAGATAGCCCGATACGCGCCCAACCCGTCGGCCCCATCCGTTAGTGCCATGCGCGGCTCGAACGACAGCTCGGGCGCAAGGCCTGCCATCTCGGCCTCGGCAATATAGGGCGGATTGCTGACGATCAGATCAAAGCGCCCGGTGACGGCGCTGAACCAGTCCGACAGCCCGAATGTGGCACGCGCGCTCACCTCCAGCCGCTCGGCATTGGCCTCGGCAACCCGTAGGGCGGCGGGCGACAGATCCGTGCCCATGCCCCGCGCGCCGCGCCGTTCCGCCAAGAGCGACAACAGAATCGCACCCGACCCCGTGCCCAGATCCAAAACGGTGCTCCAAGGCGGTGCCAAGGCCGCAAGGACCAACGCCTCGGTTTCGGGGCGCGGATCAAGCACATCGGAATTGACGATAAATTCATTCTTGAAGAACGCGCGCCGTCCCAGGATATGCGACAGGGGGCGCCGCTCCAGTCGGGGCGCCGCAGCGCTCAGCAGCGCAGCCATCATGGCGTCGCCCATTGGCTCATGCTCGGACAGCGTCAAACGCGCCGGCGGGAGTTGAAGAACATGCGCCGCGATCAGCCGCGACTCGCGCAAGGGCGCGTCGATTCCCGCACGCTCCAACAGCATCGCAAGGTGCCGGATCGCCAGCCCGATCGTCGCACCCTCAGATGCCGTCACGCGCCCATCTCGGCCAGCATCTGCGCCTGATGATCTGCCGTCAGCGCGTCAATAAGCTCGTCCAGATCCCCCTGCATGACCTGATCCAGCTTGTATAGCGTCAGGTTGATCCTGTGATCGGTCATGCGCCCTTGCGGAAAGTTGTAGGTGCGGATGCGCTCACTGCGATCGCCGCTCCCCACTTGCGCCGCCCGCGTCGCGCTCCGCGCGCTATCCACACGCTGCCGCTCCGCATCATAAAGCCGCGTTTTCAGCACCTGCATGGCGATCTCGCGATTGCGGTGCTGCGATTTTTCGCTACTGGTCACCACGATCCCGCTGGGAATATGCGTGATGCGCACCGCCGAATCGGTGGTGTTCACATGCTGGCCACCCGCGCCCGAACTGCGCATGGTGTCGATGCGCAGATCATTCGCGTCGATCTTGATGTCCACATCCTCCGCCTCCGGCAGGACCGCCACGGTTGCGGCGCTGGTATGGATGCGCCCGCCGCTCTCGGTTTCGGGAACACGCTGAACGCGGTGGACACCACTCTCGAACTTGAGCCGCGCAAAGACGTGGTTGCCCTTGATATGCGCGACCACCTCCTTGATGCCGCCCAGCTCGGTCTGGCTCATCTCGACGATATCGAGGCTCCAGCCCCGCGCCTCGGCATAGCGCTGATACATCTTCAACAGATCGCCCGCAAAAAGCGCGGCCTCCTCGCCCCCCGTGCCGGGCCGGATCTCGATCATCGCCGGGCGTACATCGGCCTCGTCGCGCGGCAGCAGGCTCAGTTGCAGCGCCGCCTCGACGCCCGGCAGGCGCGCCTCCAGCTCTTCCAGCTCATCCTGGGCCAGCGCACGCATCTCGGGATCGTCCAGCATGGCGCGGGCGGCCTCGGTCTCATCCATCAGCGCCTTGTAGAGACGGATTTCCTCGACCACCGGGCGCAGCTCTGCGTATTCGCGGCCCAGCGCGGCGATGTCCCCGCCACCCGCAGACATTCCCGCAGACATCTTGGCCTCGAGAAACTCGAAGCGCTGGACGATCTGCTCTAATCTGTCGCGTGGAACCATGGCTCCCATGTCCTCCATCCAAATCCTTTGGTCAAGACGCGACCGCGTGGTATGATGGGATCATGCGCACGCTCATGATCCTCGCCACCCTGTGCCTTCCAGCCGCCATCCCGGCGCTGGCCGATGGCAGCATGGGCACCAAGACGATCGACTGCTATTGCACCGACAAATCCGGCGCCCGTGTCGAAATGGGCGAGATGACGTGCCTCAATGTCGACGGCAAGAGCTTCATGGCGCAGTGCCAGATGTCGCTGAACGTGCCGATGTGGCGCAAGATCTCCGATGGTTGCCTCAGCTCATCCCTGCCGCAGAGCAGCGAGCCAACGCTCCACGCGGGCCTTGTTGACGCCCATATCTGACGCGCCATAGCGCAGCCGTGCATGGACCAACAGCATATCGCCGCGCTGCGCCACCGTGGTGTAGTCGGGAAATCCGAAAACACGCGAGCGCGTGACATAGCTCACCATGCCCGCCTCGACCGATCCCGCCAGAACCCGCGTGCGCGGCTCGGCCCGGATGATCGCATCCAGCGCCGCCAAATCGCCGGGAACGCGGCGCATCACACCGCCCGCCAGATCCCGATCCTCGACAGTGTCCGGCAGCACATGCCACCGCACCACATCGTCAGGCGCCAGCCTGATCCACGCCAGAAGCGCAAGCAGCGCAAGGATGACCAGCAACAGGCCCAAGCCGATCCATTTCACGCGCCTGTCCTTTCATTGTTCCAAAAATACTCATGGCACCGGATGCCTTAGGCGCCGCTGCCATGATCCTTCCACCCCAGTAGACAGATGATATTGGTCGCCACATGCGCCCCCGCAATCGCCGTCGCGCCGGTAGTGTCAAAGGGCGGCGAGACCTCGACAATATCGCCGCCCTTCAAATTGATGCCCGCCAGATCACGCATCATGATCGACACCTGCGCGCTTGTCAGCCCGCCCCAGACGGGCGTGCCGGTGCCGGGCGCATAGGCCGGATCCAGCGCATCGATGTCAAAGCTGAGGTAGACCGGCGTATCGCCCAGAATATCCTTGATCTTGGCAACGGCCGCTGCCGTGCCGCCTTCATGCACCTCGCGCGCATCGATGATGTTCACGCCCATCGGGTCGGGCACCGTCGTTCGGATACCGACCTGCACCGATTTGGCCGGATCGATCAGCCCCAGCTTGATCGCCTTGTAGAACATCGTGCCATGATCGATCCGCTCGTAGTTATCGTCCTGCCAGGTGTCCGTGTGCGCATCGAACTGCAACAGGGACATCGGGCCAAACTTCTCGGCATAGGCCTTGAGAATGGGAAAGCTGATGTAGTGATCCCCGCCCAAGACGACACTCGCCGCCCCTGCGTCGAGGATCCCCTTGATATGCAGGGTCAAAAGCCCTGGAAACTCGGGGACCATAGCATAGTCGAAGGCCACATCGCCGTAATCGACGATGTTCAGCGCCTCCATCGGATTATAGCCCCATCCATAGGGTGCATCGGCGGTCTGGAGCGCGCTCGCCTCGCGGATCGCGCGGGGGCCAAGGCGCGTTCCGGTGCGATTGGTCACCGCCTGGTCAAAGGGCACACCGGTCACCGCGATATCGACGCCTGCCAGATCCTTGGTATAGCGCCGCCGCAGGAACGAGGTCGCACCGCCAAAGGTGTTCTCGAAGCTGAGGCCACGATTATCCGAGCGCGTGAACGCCTCATCAACCGTGCTGCTTGCGTCTTCCAGTCCCATCCGTCTCGCCTTTCGCTTTTACGTGTTTGCCGCACCCTGTATGACAAACCCTGCCGGATGCAAGTCCACGCGAGGGAGACGTCAATGACCGAAAGCCTGATCCACGATGCCAAAGGCGGCCTGCCGCGCCTGCGCGCCATCATGGGCGCCCTGCGCGACCCCCAGACCGGCTGCCCCTGGGATATCGAACAGGACTTCGCGTCAATCGCGCCCTATACGGTAGAGGAGGCCTATGAGGTGGCCGACGCGATCGAGCGCGCCGATTGGTCCGACCTGACGGGCGAACTGGGCGATCTCTTGTTGCAGGTCATCTTTCACGCTCAGATTGCCCAGGACAAGGGCCTGTTCGATTTTGACGACGTGGCAAACGCGATCTCGGACAAGATGGTCGCGCGCCATCCGCATGTCTTTGGCGAGGAAAGCCGCGACAAGAGCGCCGCCCAGCAAACCCGTGATTGGGAGACGATCAAGGCCGTCGAGCGCGCAGGCAGCACCACAGATGGCAAGCCCGCTGGCACATTGGGCGGCGTGGCGCTCGGCCTTCCCGCACTCATGCGCGCGGTCAAGCTGCAAAAGCGCGCCTCGCGCGTCGGCTTTGACTGGCCGGATATGGCAGGCGTTCTGGACAAGATCGGCGAGGAAATCGCCGAACTCGCCGAAGCGCATGCCAGCGCGGATGCCGCGCATACAGAAGAGGAATTCGGCGACCTCATGTTCGTCATGGCCAACCTCGCACGACATATGAAGATCGACCCCGAGGTCGCCCTGCGCCGCGCCAATGCCAAGTTCACAAGAAGGTTCGAGCGGATCGAAGCGCTCCTGGCCGAGGACGGCAGGACGCCCCAGGACAGTGATCTGGCCGAGATGGACACCCTCTGGAATCGCGCCAAGGCCGAAGAAAAGGCGCGCGCCGCCCGCGCGGCAAAGCCGGGCGATTAATCAAGCTTCGAGCACGTCGCACCTCGGGCAGCCCTGCAACCGTGGGAGCGCGGCACAAGGACGCGCAGCCGATGACACGGCAACCCACTCGGTGCGGGTCTGACCGCAATCATCCACGTTTCCCGGCAGTCCGCGCGCGCCCACATGCTGATGGGCTGCCCCTTCCCCCCCAGCGCGCAATCGCATAAACAGGCCGCAAATCCTCGTATCCAACCAGACCAAAGGAACATCGCCCCATGACCGAGCCGGATATCACCCCTGATCTGATCGCCGCGCACGGGCTCAAGCCGGACGAGTATGACCGCATTCTCGAGATCATCGGCCGCGAGCCGACCTTTACCGAACTGGGCATCTTCTCGGCGATGTGGAACGAGCATTGCAGCTATAAATCCTCCAAAAAATGGCTGCGCACCTTGCCCACAAAGGGCCCCCAGGTGATCTGCGGGCCGGGCGAGAACGCAGGCATCGTCGACATCGGTGACGGCCAATGCGTGGTCTTCAAGATGGAGAGCCACAACCACCCCTCCTACATCGAGCCCTACCAGGGCGCGGCAACGGGCGTGGGCGGCATCCTGCGCGACGTCTTCACCATGGGCGCGCGGCCGATCGCGGCCATGAACTCGCTCAGCTTTGGCGCGCCGTCGCACCCCAAGACGCGCCAGCTTGTGCATGGCGTGGTCGAGGGCATCGGTGGCTACGGCAATGCCTTCGGCGTGCCCACCGTTGGCGGCGAGCTGCGCTTTGATCCAGCCTACAACGGCAATTGCCTCGTCAACGCCTTTGCCGCTGGCCTCGCCGAGACCGACAAGATTTTCTATTCCGCCGCCTCGGGCGTCGGCCGCCCGGTGGTCTATCTGGGGGCCAAGACAGGCCGCGACGGCGTCGGCGGCGCAACCATGGCCTCGGCCGAGTTCGACGAAACGATCGAGGAAAAGCGCCCCACCGTTCAGGTTGGCGACCCATTCACGGAAAAGCGCCTCATGGAAGCCACGCTCGAGCTGATGGCAACAGGCGCCGTGATCTCGATCCAGGACATGGGTGCTGCGGGCCTCACTTGCTCGGCCGTCGAAATGGGCGACAAGGGCGGCCTTGGTGTGCGCCTCAACCTTGAGGCCGTGCCGCAGCGCGAGACCGAGATGACCGCCTATGAAATGATGCTGAGCGAGAGCCAGGAGCGCATGCTGATGGTGCTCGAGCCATCGCTCGAGGCCGAAGCGCGCGCGGTGTTCGAAAAATGGGATCTGGACTTCGCCATCGTGGGCGAGACCATCGGCGAAGACCGCTTCCTCATCATGCACAACAACGAGGTCAAGGCGGATCTGCCCCTTGCTGCCTTGTCCGGCACGGCGCCCGAATACGACCGCCCATGGGAGAAAACGCCCGCCGCCACCCCGCTGGATGCCGCCTCGGTGCCGCAGGTCGACCCGATCGACGCGCTGCGCGCGCTCATCGGATCGCCAAACTACTGTAGCCGCGAGTGGGTGTACGAACAGTACGATACGATGGTCATGGCCGATACGGTGCGCGGCCCCGGTCTTGGCGGCGGCCTGATCCGGGTGCATGGCACCGACAAGCTTCTGGCCTTCACGTCCGATGTCACGCCCCGCTACGTGCAGGCTAACCCCGAGATGGGCGGCATGCAGGCTGTGGCCGAGGCGTATCGCAACCTCACCGCGCTGGGTGCGACGCCGCTGGCCAGCACCGACAACCTCAATTTCGGCAACCCCGAAAAACCGGCGATCATGGGCCAACTCGTCGGTGCGATAAAAGGGATCGGCGCCGCCGTGGCGGCGCTCGACATGCCAATCGTCTCGGGAAACGTGTCACTCTACAACGAGACCGACGGCACGGCGATTCTGCCCACGCCCACCATCGGCGCGGTCGGCCTGATCGCGCACGAAAGCCTCGCCATCACGGGGCGTGCGCGTGAGGGCCATGTGGCGTTGGTCGTCGGGGAAACATACGGACATCTGGGCCAGTCTGCGCTTCTGGCCGAAGTCTTTCACCGGGTGGAGGGGGATGCACCCCCGGTCGATCTGGAGGCCGAGCGCCGCAATGGTGATTTCATCCGCGCCAACCACAGCCTCATCACTGCGTGCACCGACCTCTCGGATGGCGGGCTGGCGCTCGCCGCGTTCGAGATGGCCGAAGCCGCAGGCGTGGGCGTTCACCTGACCCAGGATGACAGCGGAGCTCTCTTTGGCGAGGATCAGGCGCGCTACCTCGTTGCCTGCAACTTCGATCAGGCCGAAGCCTTGATGACCGAAGCCATGAAAGCCAGCGTCACGGTGACCAGCGTCGGCAAATTCACCGGTGACACGGTGCGCTTCGGAAGCAGCAAAGCGCCACTTGAAGAGCTTTCACAGCTTTTCCGCTCCAGCTTTGCCGAGCGGTTCGCCTGATAGAACGCTTGTCTTTGAGTATTTTTGCCAAGATGAAGCCGGGACGCGCGCCCCGGCTTTCATTGTTCCATAAATACTCAAGTCCGGCCGCTAAGGCGCCGTGCGTTTCATATTATGCACTGGGCTTTTTATGCACTGGGCTTTGCCAAAAGTGGGCATCCAGGTCTTCTGCCACAACGCTTTACTCCGCGCGCGATGCTTCGGCGGATACGGCCCGAATCCGCTCGATCATTGCCCTAAGTCCATTCGAGCGTTGTGCCGAAAGGTGATCGGTAAGGCCGAGGCGCGCCAGCTCGCCGCCCGCATCGACGCGGGGGACTTCGTTTACCGGCACACCGTTGTAGAGCGCGCGCAGCACGGCAATAAGGCCGCGCACGATCAGCGCATCGCTGTCGCCGTCAAAGCGGAACTTGTCCCCTTCGATCTGCGGATGCAGCCACACCTGGCTGGCGCAGCCTTCGACGCGGGTAGCCGGCACCTTGAGCGCATCATCCAGCGGGTCCATCGCCTTGCCAGCCTCGATGACATGGCGATAACGGTCTTCCCAATCCTCAAGGAATTCGAAATCCTCGACGATCTCTTCGAATGCCGGCTGGGCCATGGTCCGCTCCTTCCAGTTCAGTTGATCATGAGGTAGGGGCATCAGGCGCAAACGTCCAGTCTGCGCGGAGATTCAGAATGGATGCCCCCAGCGCCGCGCGCTTGCACGCGGGCGCACTCGACCGCTTGCGCTCGCAAGTGCCGGGCTGCTAGGGTCGCGCGAGTTTCAGACCCTTTGACAAGGACGATTGCCGATGCGCAGCCTGGTGACCCTCGTGACGATTTCCGGCCTGACGCTGGCCGGCTGTTCAGGGCTGCGCGATTCGCGCGTGAACCCGGCGAACTGGTTCGGCCAGAGCCGCACCACGCCAGTTGCCGCCTCCGCAGACGCCACCGTCAATCCGCTCATTCCCGAAGCACGCGACAGCATCTTTCAGCGCAAATCCGACGAAGAGACCTATCAAGGCACTCCCATTTATGCCGTCGAAGGCGTCGTGATCGAGCGCTCGTCCGGCGGAGCGATCGTAAAGGCCACGGGTCTGTCGCTGCGCCAGGGGGCGTACGACGTGCGCCTTTCACCGGAGAACAAGGGCGAGCCGGTGGGCGGCGTTCTGACCTACACGATGCGCGCCGTGCAGCGCGCGGACACGCCCCAAGGGCCCGAGCAGACGCGCCGCGTCAGCGCAGGCGCCTTCATCTCGACTCAGACGCTGGAAGAGACCAGTGAAATCCGTGTCTTGGGCCAGACCAACAGCGCCGCCTCGCGGCGCTGATATCGCCGGATACCCGCACCCTTGCAGATTGGCGCACCAGCTTTCAGAGCGCGACCGTCTCGATCGTGCTGCCATTCACGCGCAGCGCGATCTGGCCCGCGCAAAGGCGCAGCGCCTCGGCACCAAAGACGTCCCGGCGCCATCCGCTGAGCGCAGGCGCATCGCGCTGGCCCGCCGCGATCGCATCGAGATCAGAGGCTGTCGCGATCAGTTTGGACGCGACACCCTCGCGATCCGCAACGCCCTTGAGCAGAACGCGCAGAAGATCCGCGATGGCCGGGTTGACCTGAAGACGCTCGCGGCTGAGATCGGGCTGTGGTTGATTGTCGGGCGGCGTCGCAAGACCATCGGCGACCGCCTTGAGGATGCCGTCCGCAATCTCGCCCTTGCGCGCCTCGCGCAAGAGCAGGCGTGAGCGGCCCAGATCCTGAAGGTTCGCGGGCTTGGTCGCGGCCAATTCGACCAGCGCGTCGTCCTTGTAAACCCGGCTGCGCGGGATATCGCGAGCCTGAGCGTAACTTTCGCGAAAGCGCGCCAACTCGCGCACGATGGACAGGTATTTGCCACCCGTATTGCGCGTCTTGATGCGCTGCCACGCATCTTCGGGGCGCGTGATATAGGTGTCGGGCGTGGTCAGCACCGCCAACTCCTCGGCCACCCATTTGTCGCGCCCAGTCTTTTCCAACTCGCGTGCGAGGAACTCATAGATGTCGCGCAGGTGCGTCACATCAGCCAGCGCATACTTCTTTTGCGCATCACTCAGCGGGCGGCGCGACCAATCAGTAAAGCGCGAAGATTTGTCGACCTGCGCCTTGGCGATCCGCTTGACCAGCGTCTCATATCCGGCCTGCTCGCCAAAGCCGCAGACCATGGCCGCCACCTGGCTGTCGAAGAGCGGCGTCGGGATGATCCCCGCATCGACGTAGAAAATCTCAAGATCCTGGCGCGCCGCGTGAAAAACCTTGACCGTGCTCTCGTCGCGAAAGAGGGCATAAAGCGGCTCGAGCGACAGGCCGTCAGCCAGAGGATCGACCAGCACCGCCGTTTCATCCCCCTCGCCCGGATAGGCCAACTGCACAAGACACAGCTTGGAGTAATAGGTGCGCTCGCGCAGGAATTCGGTGTCGACTGTGACATAGGGATGCTGGGCGGCGCGGGCGCAGTATTCGGCCAGCTCTTCGGTCTCGGTGATGGTCTGGATCAAGGGAACGGCTTCTTTCGCTGATATCTCTTGCGCCGCTATAGGCCGGATTGGCGCAAATTGAAACGGGTTTGGCTTAGCACCGCGCCGGTGGCGGCGCTCAGGGCAGATAAAGTGGTGTGCGGTCCCCGGCGGCAAAACGGCGCAGCACCGCCGGATAGAGGCGATGCTCGGCCTCAAGGACACGGGCGGCCAGCGCGGCCTCGGTATCCTGCGGGGCGACCGGCACGCGCGCTTGGCCGAGGAGCGGGCCATCATCAAGCGCTGCCGTCACCTCATGGACGGTGCAGCCCGCCTCGGCCTCGCCCGCCTCCAAGGCGCGGCGATGGGTGTGCAGGCCGCGATACTTGGGCAAAAGCGATGGGTGGATATTGATCATCCGTCCCTGCCAGCGGCTGACAAACCCCTCGGTCAGCACGCGCATGAAACCGGCAAGGCAAATGATGTCGGGCCGGTGGGCCATGATCGCGCTGTGCAGCGACGCCTCGAACCCCGCGCGATCCTCACCATGGGGACGATGATCGACCACCTCGGTCGCAATGCCGCGCTCAGCGGCCTTTTGCAGCCCGCCGGCATCCGCCCGGTTCGACAGCACCAAAGCGGGCCGCGCCGGGTGGTCGCCCGTCATGCTATCGACCAGCGCCACCATGTTGGAGCCGCCGCCGGACAGTAGGATCGCGACGCGTTTGCTCACGCAAGCGCGCCTGCATAGCGGATGCCGGACCCGCGCGTTACATGCCCGAGGCGATGAACGGTCTCACCCTGCTCGGCCAGAAGCTCGGCCAGCGCATCGGCACGCGCCGCATCTACCGCGACGATCATGCCGATGCCGCAGTTGAACGTCTTGAGCAATTCGGCCTCGTCCATGCCGCCGGTCTCGCGCAGCCAGCCAAAGACACCCGGAAGCCCCCATGCACCAAGGTCGATATCGGCGCCCAGATCCTCGGGCAGAACGCGCGGCAAATTCTCGGTAAGCCCGCCGCCGGTGATATGCGCCAGCGCATGCACCCCGCCTGCCCGGATCGCCGCCAGCGCGGATTTCACATAAAGCCGTGTCGGCGTCAGAAGGACGCCGCCCAATGTTCCCTCCTGCCAAGGGCAATCAGCCTGCCAGCCCAGACCCGACATTTCGACCAGCTTGCGCACGAGGCTGTAGCCGTTGGAATGCACCCCGTCCGAGGCGAGGCCCAGCAGAACATCCCCCTCCTGAACGCCCTCCGGCAGGGCCGTGCCCCGCTCCATCGCGCCCACTGCAAAGCCCGCCAGATCGAAATCGCCCGCAGGATACATGCCCGGCATCTCGGCCGTCTCGCCCCCGATCAGGGCCGCACCCGAGCGCGCGCAGCCCTCGGCAATCCCTTCGATAATGCGCGCGGCCTTCTCGGTCTCAAGCTTGCCCGTCGCGAAATAGTCCAGAAAGAACAGCGGCTCGGCCCCCTGGCAGACAAGATCATTGACGCACATGGCAACGAGGTCGATGCCCACACCGTCCACGTGGCCGGTGTCGATGGCAATGCGCAGCTTGGTGCCGACCCCGTCGGTGGCCGCGACAAGAACCGGATCATCATAGCCCGACGCCCTGAGATCGAAGAGCGCACCAAACCCGCCAAGGCCCGACATCACGCCCGGCCGCGCGGTACGCTTGGCCGCAGGCTTGATCCGCTCGACCAGGGCATTGCCCGCATCGATATCGACGCCGGCATCGGCATAGCTCACACCAGTCTTTGGATCAGTCATGGGGCTCTCCTAGGATTTACGCGCGGGCCTAGCCCATAGCGGCATCCAGCGCAATCTCAAAGCCTTGACGCGGCCGCCCGCCCTGCGTAGGAAATGCGACATGGCGGGCCTGTAGCTCAACTGGTTAGAGCAGAGCGCTCATAACGCTTTGGTTGCGGGTTCAAGTCCTGCCGGGCCTACCATAGTTTTCAGTGACTTAGCCGAAAGCGCCGAAGCACCAAAAAGGTTCATTGAACCACGTTTTGGTTTTAGCGCCTACATCGCACTCTTCTGGCGACGAATCCACGATTGGGCAGGTCGTGACTTGCGAGAACAAGGTTAGGACATTTCATCGGTTTTTGACAGACTTCATCGGTTTTTGACAGACATTGGTTCGTTCGCTCCGCTCTATGGTCGCAGCCCCATAGCCGTGTGGAATTCGTGCGATTGTATATGAAAAAAATCCTAAGAAAATTTGCGCAGCTCAATATTCTGCACCGGACTTCTCGGCTACGCATCAATTTCTGGACATGTCTCGGCCTCAGAAATTCAAGAAGAATTATTTCCGCAAAAGAACATAGTTAGATCAGCGGGCTCACCCGCGCCCTTCAAAAAAAAACCTGCTGAAGAAAAATACATGGCTGGCCGAAACAACATCTGCTGCTCACGAAAGCCAGCTGCACCACCCGCGTTGAAAAAAAGAGGAACGGCAAAAAAAGTCAGGCAGCAAACAGTATTTCTGCAAGAGATCTGTTGAGAGAAAGGTGGAGGAAAGCGCCTACCGGCTTCACCTGATTTCCTGGTCTGAGCGGGCCTTTTTGTGAGGCCGCGCAGACCAGGAAGCTCCGGTGCAACGGATCTCAATGAAGATAAACATTAGCCAGACCCACGACCAACTGCTGCTACTGGGGGCTTGGCCAAATCGCCTTTGTGAAAGGAGGAAACGGGCATCTTGAAGCTGCCACTTTGGGGCAGCGACACCACGGGATGAAACCTATGACCTACTACCAAACCTTTACCACGTTGCCTTGCTCAAAGCTGGACCTTGTGCGCGAATTTTTCCGCGACCATGGAACTGCTTTGGCCAAGGCAGCAGAAAAGCTGGGCGGTCCAGCAGCCAGTGCGCGTGTTTTTCTGCTATGCGAAGCTTTGCGCCACGCGCGTCGGCTGACTCGCGCACAAAGAAGCCAGCTGGTGGACTTCCATCGATTGCTGACTCTGGAGCATGTCGGCGATCCAAACCGGATCGAGAGCGGGCTTTTTGCGCTAATCGATCCTTCCTCGGCTTTCGTTGATACGTGCTGTTTGTTGTCAGAAAGACTCGATGCGCTGCTAAAACGGTCCCTTCTCGTTCCGTGTGGGTAGTCGGGCGCACCGGTGCTTGAGCCGCTCCCATATTTCGTGCCTTCGGTAGGCGCGTCCGACGCGGAGACCTCAGCCATC
>NZ_JBAPKZ010000035.1:0-33297 GCF_037083805.1 Roseovarius sp. D0-M9
GCACTGTGGACCCGGCAGCGCTGACCTCCCTGATCCGCGCGGTGGAAGCTGCATGATTGGGCCTGGCACTGGTGTTCGTGTGTATCTGGCCTGTGGTGTCACGGATATGCGCAAGGGGATCGCGGGGTTGGCGGCGCTGACTCAGGATGTCTTGCGGCAAAAGCCGACGAGTGGTGCGGTGTTTGCGTTTCGAGGCCGTCGGGGTGACCGGATCAAGCTTCTGTTCTGGGATGGGCAAGGCTTTTGCCTCTATTACAAAGTGCTCGAACGGGGCCGCTTCCCTTGGCCGAGCGCCAAGGATGGAGCCATTCGGATGACATCGGCGCAGCTTGCGATGCTCTGGGAGGGGATCGATTGGCGGCGCCCGGATTGGGGCGCTCCGCCCGCGCGGGTGGGGTGATTTTGCGCCGGGATTTGCGTTATTTATATGGTGCTTTAACCTGACTTTTGATACTCAGGCGCATGTCGAAACACGCCGAAAACCTCCCTGATGATCCCGCCGTTTTGAAGGCAATGATCGCGGCTTTGCAAGCGGAGAATGCCAAGATATCGGCCACGTTGCGCGTTCATGACCAGCTGGTTCAGGCGCTTCGCCTGCGGATCGCCAAGTTGCAGAAACTGGCCTTTGGAAAATCCTCGGAAAAGATCGAGCGCGAGATCGAACAGCTGGAACTGGCGCTGGAAGACCTATTGGTCGCGGTGGCTGAAGACGATGAAGCCCCCATTAACGAGGGGCAGGATGAGCCGTCATCAGACACTGCTGGTGCGCCTACTTTGCGGCGTCGGCCACGTGTCTCGGACGTGACCCCGCGCGAGCGCCGCGAACTGGACCCCGGTGCCTGCTGCCCTGACTGTGGTGGTGATCTGCGCGTAGTGGGTGAGGATGTCAGCGAACTCCTCGACATGATCGCCGCGCAGATGAAGGTGATCCAGATCGCCCGGATCAAGAAGTCCTGCCGTCGCTGCGAGCGGATGGTGCAGGAGCCAGCTCCCAGCCGCCCGATCCCGGGCAGCATGGCGGGGCCGAACCTGCTGGCGCATATTCTGGTCTCCAAATTTGACGATCACCTGCCTTTGTATCGCCAGCACGAGATCTTCGCCCGCCTGGGGGCAGACATCCCCGAAAGCACGCTGGTTGGTTGGTGTGGCCGCGCCATGAAGACCCTGTCGCCGCTGATCGAACGGATCGAGGCGGACATCATGGCCAGCGACCTGTTGCACGCAGATGACACGCCGATCCGGGTGCTGGATCGCTCTTTGCGCGACAAGGGGCTTGGCAAAGGGGTCAAACAAGGCCGGATCTGGGCCTATGTGCGCGACCAGCGATCATGGGCGGGGTCCTCGCCACCGGGTGCTGCCTACCGGTTCGCAACAGACTGGAAGGAAGAGCATGTCCTCAGCCATCTGGCCGATGCGCGCGGCATCCTGCAAGCGGATGGCTACAAAGGGTATGCCAAGCTTTATCAGCCAGAACCTGATGGCACAGCCCGTTTGCGCGAGGCGGCCTGTTGGGCTCACCTACGGCGCGACTTCCATGACTTCTGGACTTCGACCAAATCCGAGATCGCCCGCGAGGCGCTCGACCGGATCGGCAAGTTCTACGATGTCGAGCGCGACATCAACGGTCAGCCCGCTGACGTCCGCTATGCGGCGCGGCAAAAGCTGAGCCGACCAAAGGTCGAGGCCTTCTTTGCCTGGTCCGAACAGCAGCTTCTGCGCATTCCGGGAAAAAGCGATCCGGCCAAGGCCTTCCGCTATGGTCTCAGCCGGCAGGAGGCCTTCAGCTTGTTCCTGACCGATGGGCGTGTGGCCATCGACAACAACCCGGCCGAACGCGCCCTGCGCCCGATTGGGATAGGACGGAAGAACTGGCTCTTCGCGGGAGCCGACACCGGTGCGGAAACTCTGGCCTGCGCCATGACCATCATCGAGACCGCCAAGCTCAACGGCCTCAACCCGCTGGCCTATCTGGCAGACATCCTCGACCGCATCCACGATCACAAGATCAACCGGCTGGATGAATTGCTGCCGTGGAATTGGGTGCCGATGGCATCCGCGATCGCATAAGCTGCGGTATCAACGGAGTGCTTACGAGCGTCGCCTGTGCGAGGAGGTGCATCTGAACCTCGCGGATCGCTGGTTCTGCCGCCTCGATCTGAGCGACCGGTTCCCGGATCACTCCACCTTCTTCAAGAACCGTCATGGCCGGTTTCGCGACAGCGAACTGCTGCGCCATCTGTTTGAGACGACCGTCGCGCGCTGCATCGCGGAAGGTCTGGTCAGCGGCCAACGCATGGCCATCGACGCCAGCCTTATCGAGGCCGATGCGAACAAGCAGAACTCGACGCCGAAGGAAGACTGGGACGCGGCGCGGATCGACCCGGCCGATGCGCCCCGCGGGGTTCGGGAGTATCGTGGCTCCTAAGGGCCACTGCACCTGCTGATCGACAGCACCGGCATCAAGGTCGACGGCGACGGCGAGTGGCACGCGCGCAAGCACGGCGGCCCCAAACGGCGCGGCTGGCGCAAGATCCACCTCGGGATTGACGAAGAAACACTGGAGGTCTGCGCCGTTGAGGTCACTGGCAGTCGCATTGGTGACGCACCGGTGCTACCCGACCTGCTCAGCCAGATCCCGAAAGACCAAGAGATTGGAAGCGTCACGGCAGATGGCGCCTATGATACCCGCAAATACCATGATGCGATCGCTGACCGTGGTGCCCACGCCTTCATCCCGCCCCGCAAGAACGCGAAGCCGTGGAAGACCGTCACTGCAGGTGCCGTGGTCAGAAACGAGGCCCTACGAGCTTCGAAACACTTCGATCGCGCGATCTGGCGAAACTGGAGCGGATACCATCGCCGAAGCCGCGTCGAGACCAAGATGCACTGTGTTACACTCCTGGGGCAGCGCTTCATGGCGCGTGGCCTTCATCTCACTAATGAGGCTGGAGTCCCTCCCGCCATATTTGGCCCGCCATTTGTAGACAGTGGCGCTGCTCATGCCATGTTCGCGACACAGCTCGGATACAGGCACGCCGTTCTCCATCTGCCGCAGGATATCCATGATCTGGGCTTCAGTGAATCGTGTCTTCTTCATCGGAAGCTCCTCGTTCATTCTGCCGAGAAAACTCTACTTCCGCATCCCCTCAAGATCGGGGGGATTACCTTCAAAATTCGCGATCGAGCTGCACCGGCGCGGTTCTTCGGCCCAAAATGAACCGCACCAAGTCCGCCGTTTTTGCTTTGAATCTGTGCGAGGCAACCACAACGGCGCTGGAAACCATGCCCAACAAAAGGGGGAGTGCGCAAATCGAGCTTTCGCCGAAAGGGACTGCGGAGAAGGATTTCGAGATCGAGTTCTAACCATCGCAGCATTGCGCAGAGAAGGAAGGAAAATACCAGGGAGGAAAGGATCAGGCGATCGGCATCAACCTATCGTTCAAAGGCGCTCCATGTTGAGCGGATCGAGGACAGTGCCGAGATAAGTCTCAGGGCGTCTCGCCTTTCGTCGAAGGGAATACGCGGAAGCAAACGAATGAACCCGAAGGTGGCGGCAACGCGGCGTCCGCCCATCCATTCCAAAATGAGACGACAAAGCTGCGGACCTATGATATCTGCCGTTCGGTCAAGGCGCAGGGGCCGGTCCGGCCTTGCTTCAAGCCCGGTCAATCGAGACTGACCGTCCTGCGCGGGCAGGAAATTATCCATGCCGTGGCATTTCAGAAGCGATGCAGGACCTGGGTCCGCTTCCGGAAGCAAATGGATTTGCGAGCCGAGATTGCCCCCAATGTCCACGACGATATCGTCGGGATGCGCGAAATGGACGGCCTCAAGGCTTGTTCGAATGTCCGGATCAACGCTTCCGTGTAGACGCCTCAGGCCCGCCACGCCACCAACGCCGTTGAACGTGACAAGAGATAACTCGCGTCGAGCGGATACCCTGCCGCGCATCATGAGATCATACGCGCAATACTGCGCCAGCGCCCCGCCAAGAGAGTGCCCGCAAACGAGCACGCGAGATGCATTCAGAGACATCACGATATCCAGCAGATTGTCCCGATTGGCTCCGTATTGGCAGAGGCCGAGATTGATGCCGGCCGCTAGGTCGAGATGCTCGTCCGAGCCTCGAAACGCAACGATTACCGTGCCGGTTGCATCGCAACGCAGCAGGGCAGCCTGAAAACCCGTCTGCTCGGTGGAACAGTCGAAACAGTCGGAAATGTAGTAATCAGGCAGACGCGGGACGGCTGCTCCAACTGGACGGTCTTGATATACGGCCGCCGCAGCGCAAGCGGCAGCATCCCAAAGGCTTGCCCGTGCCGAACTCATGGCTCGTGCTTGTCATCAGAATCGATCAGCGCCTCGAGCGCATCGTAGAAGACCTGTGCACCGGAGAGTGCCAGAGCGGCGATGGCAAGAAAGCCCAGAATGAACGGGCTGTTCAGTATGACGTCAATCCAGTTTGGCCGGATCACCACTGGCGAACTCCTGCCCCATTGCTGCACTTCCAGATGGGTCTTGTCCTTGGCGGCGACGAAAACCGCCGAAAGCGCGTAGTCGCCCGTGTCCCGGCGATCAAGAGCCACGTGGCCAAAACCTTCGGCGAGCTCCGACCCGTTTTTTGCTTCCTTCATTATGGAGGCTGTGTGCCCTCGGACCAGTGCGCCGCTCTTTATTGTCACGTCACGGTCCGAACCGAAAAAGAGCCAACGGTTCACTGGCAGTCGAACCTCGTAACTTCCGTCATATATGAAATTGGTCTCATTGGGTCCGGCCGGCTGACCCATGGACGCGGTGCCGAGAAAAGCGAACAGCCCTGCGTTGCGTGCAGTATCGGGATCCATCTTGACGAAACTGCCCGGCGGCACCTCGTACGGCTTGCCGTCGATGTCTTCGAAGCGCGCAGGCGCACCATCCATGAAAATGCGCATTTCACCGGTGTAATCGGCATAGAGCCTCAGCAACGCACCTTCAGTCCATTTCACCTCGAACCCGCGGATCTCGGTGTGCTTGAAGAGCGGTGGGCCACACGCAAATTTAGGGTCTCGCACGCCCGCTTCTATGGCACCGAATTGGCAGAGTTCCACTGGCCCATCGACCCGCCAATAGTTCTCGCCTGCCGAGAACATGATGTCGAGCGATGTCGTCTCCGCGCCCAGTACGATCGAATGCTGTCGGTGTGCTGCCACGATTACGGCAACGAGGACAAATACGAGGCATAGCGGGGTCAGCAACGCGCCGGCCAACCCGGTGATGCGGCGAAGTCGAGATATGCGCGCGCGGCGGATCACTGACGCGGCAGACCATGCAGCGAAAAGATGACCGGGGGATCCACATCACCGTTGCGCAACGCGAATAGCTTTATCTCCATCGGACGATCTTCGGCTCCCGCCATGCCTTCGATTGGACAAACCGTGTCGTACGCCTTGCGCAGGCCAGTCCGGATCATCGAGCACTTGACCGGTTTTACGGCGTCGCCCTGATAAAGGATGACGTCGCTGGCGCGCAGCGAGTTGAAGTACAGTTTCGCCGGCTCCTCGCCAGCACCATCGGGCGGCATGTTCCAGAATGCAACGGTATCGGGCCCCGTCGGCGCGTCACACGCTCCGGCACGCACACGTATCGCAACCGAGTCCATCGGAAGATCGCGCAAACGGTCCATCCAGGCCTGACTGCTTTCCTGGTCGGATCCGAGTTCCAGACGGTGAAAACTCCCTGTACGACCTTGTGTGTCGTAGGTGCCCGTCGCTTCCAGAAACCCATCCGCAGTGACCAGCCGAGCGCAGAATGCACCCTTCCACCCGTTTGGCACATGCGCGTAGAGCTCGGGGCGGTGGCCATCAGTGTGCCGCGTCCTCAGAACTCCTAGAACACGGGCGCCAGATATTTCTGCTGTCTGGCGAACAGTAACGTTGAAGTTGCTCGCCTGATTAACGAAGATTGTGTCATCGGCCTGTTGCGCGTTGGCACAAGGCGCTAGAAGCAAGACGAAGATGATAGACAATCGAAATGGGTTGGACATGACGGCAATCCATCGCTTTATGATTGCGATAATAACCCTGATCGCCTTTTGCGGTCCAGTAGCAAATGCGCAGACGGTCGCGATTGAAAACGGCGAGGGTGAAGTGGGACATGGCTTCATGTTCCGCTACGCAGGCACCTGTTATGTCGCAATGCCGCGCCACGTGCGGGGAATCTTTCCCAAAATCCGCTTGAGTACTGCGGCCCCCGTCGTCACCGGAACGGCCGATGCCTACGCGCCGTTCTGGGACGGGCTTGACCTGGCCGTGGCTGTGGCGCGCGGCGATGTTGCGGCCCGCTGCACGGCAAGCCTTCAAAAAGTTGCCGGCATCAGCCCCGCAAGGCACACCGCCGACCTCGAGTATCTGCTACCAAAAGGAGAGATAGCGCGGCTCCAAGTACGTATTGCTGATATCGGGTATCTCTTCATCGAAACAGATGTAGATCAGGGAACTGTCCCCGAGGGAATGAGCGGTGCATTCCTATTTCAGGACGACCGCCCGGTTGGCATGGCGATCCAGTCCGACTCCGCGAACCATGTCAGGTTCATTCGGATCGAGGAAGTGGCCATGAATCTGAACCGTTGGCTAAGCGACCGCGGCGCGGTCTTCGCCCGAGACGCCGAGCCAGAGCCGGTTCACCAAGCCACCGGCTTCGAAGTCGCTCTCGAAGAAGTTGGCGTCCTGCCCGTAGATGCAAATTCAGGCCCCGAAAATCTTCTGCGCGAAGAAGGGACATTCGTGTTCCAGCCAGAGGAGATTGTCGAAATGGAATTCCAGGTGCCGGGAGACTCCCCGGCCGATCTTGCCCGCGTGAGAATACGGGCCGATCCCGAGGGCGATTATGCCATGCCGTTGAGCGTTCGCATCGCCGTTTCAGGCTCGGACACTGGCCGTTTGCGGACCTTCTGGTCAGGACGGATGGGGAGCGATGGCATCCTCGATACCGGACCTCGTGCGATCGGAACACGTGTGCGGCGCATAGTGGTGAGCATCTACAGTGCCGATGCGCCCGGGCCCGTCGGTATTCAGCAGATTACATTCGAATGATGCGCCCGGGCGCCTAGTCCGTCACCGGAATTTCGATCGGAATGGGCTCGTCCACACGATAGATATTTGCCTGACCTCTCATGTACCCGTCCTCACCAAGCTTCAGCGGCGTCCAGGAATCCGACAGAAATACCGACGGCCCGACATCAGTGATCCGCATCGCGCAGGCATTGCCTCCAGCGTAGAGGTAACAGTCATTCGCCTCGTCATATCCATTCACCGGAAAGCTCGTGAACCCCCGCCTGTCTCCGTCGACCGAACCCTTATTTTTTTGAAGGAAACTCTTGAAATAGCCGCTTTCGGTGCCCGAGCCGTCATATGTGATGTTCAGTACAGGATCGGATTTCAACCAGGCCTCGATTGCTAACCGCCGAACCACCGTATCGCTGCTGAAGACACCGAATTCGCGCGCCATACGTTCGAGGCCGGGATCACCAGACGCCATCATGAGTTCCATCGCCGCAATACTGCGGGCCGGGTCTGGATCGTTGAGCAGTGTTCGGAATTCGTCCTCACTTGAGACTTTCTGTTCAATCTGCGCCTTGAGTTCGTCAAGCGACACTGTCTGTGCGGCCAGCGAATGAACGGAGGCGAGCACAAGACAGGCCGGAAGAAGCATGATTTTCATGACGGCGATCCCTTGCAATCTTGGGTTCTGATAGTGGCCAGTCTGGCCGACAAACCCTGGTTGAGGCAAGGCCCACTCGAAGGAGGATTCACGGTATGTGTGACCTGACCGACCCACCTTGGCCTCTGCAAAGATCAGAGCGGCGACAACGGACGGATACAATTGATCAGCCCGAAGCGCATTTCAGTCCGGGTTGCAAACCGGACACCAGCCGGACACGGGCAAGTGTCGAACGCAAAAAAGCCACCCGAGGGCGGCTGTTAACGAATTGTAATCGTGGTGGTAAGTTTGGTTGCGGGAGGGCGCATCGACCTTGACCGAACCAAAGGAGATTTTTTGATCGGAACCCGAGGATTACGGTCAGCTCGTTAGATACTCTGCTTCTATGAACGCATGCCACACTGCCGCACATCAGTTCCTCGGGTTCTGCACCTGACACAAGATACTCGCGCGAAATCAACTTTTAGGCTGGGAGACCAGCATTCGGAACGAATACGCCGCATGACCGCAGCCAGCCCGCAGCGGACGTGGTTCTACCGATCGTCGCGCTTGCAGCATTTGGAAGGGTGGGCGATGAACTGCCGTTCGCCGCGCGGGGAACGAAGGCCGGCAATGCCCAGTGAGCGAGCATTGCAAAATTTGGTCTGTTTCCCGACAGCGGACATTCATGTAGTATGCAGCGAAAGCCAGTTGAGAGCCCGTTTTTCCGAATTTCTGCCATGCAGCGAACGTCTGCTATTGTCCGGATGGGCAAAACGTCCAACAGTCACTTGAGTTTTGAAAGGGATTTGTGGGAGCATCAAACGAGAACTTTTATAGCTGTGCCAAAGTAGAGCGTTCGTTGAAACGAACAGAAAGGTGAAATATGAAAGTTACAGGCTTTGAGGCGATCAAGAAAAAAACCGACCAGATGACGAAATTTGCTGAAGAAATAGACGGGGAACTGGCGAGCGTAAGTTTTGACCCTGCTAATCCAGAAAGCATTGAAGCAGCACTGCAACAGATAAGTGACGCAATTGACGAAAAATCTAAGTCCTATGAGCGCAACGATTGGATACAAAACCTTGCCGCACAACTTAAAGAGCACGCTCGTAACAACGTACTAGAAAAAGCGGCTGCGGCTCGGATGGATAACCAAGGTAAATGACGATAGAATCTGCACTTAAAGACCTAAACAACGCAATTTTGGACCTGCAGCAAGCAGACCACAACACCTACGAACGTCCCGTGAAAAAGATAGCGGTGGCGCTAAACGACCCAGAGCTACAAGCGATTAACAAAAAACTGAAAGATAACGCCGACTTCGAAGCTTTTATTGAAAATTCGAACGGCGGTGGATCTATGGTTGGGAGCGCCCAGTTAAATTGGCCGCTCGAAAGAGAGCTTGAGCTAGGCTTGACTCTACAAATAATTGAAAAAGCAGGGATCGATCCTCGCTGGCTACAAAACTTTGCGTTTGAGTGGTACTATGATGGTAACAAGATTATCAGTGGCCTTCACAAACTAAATCGGTCTGTTTTGATACCATTCGCAAGGGATTATAAGGACTATATAGACAATGTGATGCCTGCAAACGAGAGCAAGAGCGAAAAGGCGGAGGCTCTCGCTGTGGTTGATAGGGTGAAGGAAAACAGGGTACCTATACTCTTTGTCTCCAAGCTAATTATCAATTTGACTGAAGAGTTGCGGGAGAAAGTACGGGGAGACAATAAGTTATCCCTCGATGAACGGGCTGCCGCATTGGAGGCGTTAGATAAGCTTCAGAAACTTAGCCATGAAGCACAAGAGATGTCGGAGGCCTCACCCGACTTGCTGATGAAAAACAAAAATATTCAATCATGGGCAGGGCGGTTCAAGTCGGCAATCAACGAGAGCTTAGGCACAATACTAGACCCCAAGAACGTTGCAAACGCCGCCGTGCCAACTGCCTTAATACTTGGATGCGGTGCACTCGGTGCGCTGATTGGTGGTCCAATAGGTTTTGGAGCTGGGAGCATGCTAGGCCACTTGATCACGGGTCAGATCAAACCCGGTGCTGCAGCCAAAATCATCGAAGACGGCGTCTCGGATAAAGACTGAGCGAATAGAGAGCGCTTACGGCTCAGTCTATATGAAATCCGACATTCGGGCATCTGTGGTGTACGGTCACTTCGTCCCGCAACCTACCAGTTCGCGGAACGCGCGGCCAAGGTCAGCTTTCGTAGTTTCGCGCCGGTCGTGATGCTTCCGCTTCGTTTGTCGATGTCACCCTCAGGGTCGGCATCGTTGTCTTCGACAAAGTCGTCAATGTTGCCCTTGTTCCGGGCTTTCTTGAGCTTCCATCTCCTCTTTTTCCAGAATCTTTACAAAATCCCTAATGGAGTCCCTGTTAACCTCAATCTTCTCGTAGATACGATCATCACTGCCTAGAATTGCCGAGTCAATATCATCGGCATTTTCCACAAGTTGAATGGGCGGCTTGAGATCTACAACGGCGCTCCCATTGTTCGGCTTGCCCTTTGCGTTAAGCACACCAAGGTTTACTCCTTGACGCAGCAAGCTAGCGAAGAACATTGCATATGGCGTGTTACTGCGACATTCCGCGCCCCAAACATCATAATTCGCGCGGTCTTCTTCTAGCACTTTGGAGCAGTCCAATTCATCACGATAGAAAGCCGCTGCGTCTGGAAGATTCAACCAATCTGGGTTTCTTATGGGCTGGAGACAACGAATTTTCTCAATCGCCTCATTTCTTTGCCTAATAGGAGCTGAGGCTGTCGCGCCAAGCCAAACGCAGAAGCAGCCACCGGCTAGCCAAGCAACTGCCCACCAACCATTTATCGCCCCGATTATGACACCGCCCACAGCCTCAAATGCCCAAAAGGCGCGACTCGTGGTCGCAATGTTCCAAGCATCGTTCCAGCCGCGACGCCAGGCGCTTTGTGAGATGAGCGGGTTCATACCTGATCATCTCACGAACCCCCCGTAAGAGTCGATTCCGCATGCGAAGGGGACAGCGTAGTGCGAGCGTTCGCATTTGCCTATCCCTTCGTCTCTCGGCGTGACCGCTTCGAGCTGGTTGCCGTCACTTATGGCGGTCTCAGCCTACCCAAAGCAGCAAAATCAGGCGCTGAATCGCCGCAAGGCATCTTCGAGCCCACTTTGTCAAATGCTGCCCTTTGCCCGAACGGCAGCAAGGCACAGGATGCCGACTTTGCAAAGCCGAGGTGGCGGTGTGGGATCAACTTGGGCGACAACTAGCCCAAAGTAAACACAGCCCTTGGCTTGAAGCTGCAATAGCTGATCTTCATCGCGTGAGTTACGAACTATTAGACTGCGAACGAAGCCGTCCTTTGCGGGTGCAACACGAATCGTTGCCTTGGCGTATGTCGCAATGATCTGGTCTAGCTAATTGAAGACTTCACCTGAGGATGGAAACTTGATTTGGCAACTTGTATTGGTGCTTGCATTTGCCGGCGTCCAAGTCACAGCGGAGGATGCAGCCGAGCCCGCTTCGGGTATGTTGACAAAAGATCAGTTCTTACCGGGCTTCGATGCGATCTGTGCGACCGGCCGGAACCTTTCGGAGGGTTGTGCGGCGATCCGGGAACGCCAACTTGTCTCACCTGAAAGTATGCCTTGGCGAGCGATAGGGCGTCTGAATTTCGCGGGCATCAATACTCGGCAACATTGTACTGGAACACTGGTTGGCGAGAGCGTCGTGCTTACCGCCTCCCATTGCCTTTACAATGCCGCTCGAAAACGTTGGATTCCACCCAGCTCCATTACGTTTGCCGCTGGATATAGGCAAGGCGGCGCACTCACCGTCGCAAGCGGCGTTCGCTATGTACTCGATCCGGTGCAAGACTTGTCTAGCAGTGATTTTCGAGCGGGCCCCGCACAAGATTGGGCACTGGTTCTGCTCGACAGTCCAATTGGGCAGGAGGTGGGGATGTTGACGGTTTCGGATGACACGGGGAAGGTTGTTCTAGCTGGATATTCCGGGTTGCGCCCACATGTTCTTTCGGTTGCCGACGACTGCGGTGAGTGGCACATTGGTGACGATTGGCAAGTTGGGCTGGCGCGCTGTTCGGCAATGCAAGGTGATTCCGGTGCGCCTATCTTGATCAATGCCGTAGATGGTCCAAAATTGGTTGGTGTTCTTTCGATAGTGGGAATCGATTCGGACCAAACTGCTTGGAGCGTCGCAGTGCCGTCCGCGACATTTCTTCCCGCATTGGAAGAAATGCAAGCCAAGTAGTTCCGAGGACGAGGCACGCTGCAACAAAGTGCACGAGCTGGACGGCTGCTTTCGCAACCGCGACGCACCGAGCATTTGCAGTTGGCCTAATTGGCGGGTTCGCAGCGCCAGAAAACTCAAAGCGCGCATTTCTTACGCTTTCGCCTGACTGCCATCGTCTTGCATTCTCCATCAGGAGCACCGAGCGGGTCGAGCTGGTTCACCGGCAGCTATGCGCAGACAGCACCACTTGCAAATTTGTCAAATACGATCACTCTTCAGGCCGTGCCAGCCCTATTCTGACTCTAGTGCCAAACGCCGCGAATGGCCAAAGGCAGCCCAATGCGGACCTAGTAGCAACCAGCGCAACGCGTTCAAACCCGGTGAGTTAGGCCAGAGTTACCGTTGGACCCCTATGTGCGCTTTTCCCGCAAATCGCTTTCCGTAGGCCTCGGATGCCCAGAAGAAAGGCCCGAGTTAAGTCAGGTGAGGCAGACGGCTCCGTCCAGATTCTCACCTCTAGCATGCTAGCACGGAAGCATTGGCTACCTCGGACAAACACGCTAGGCATAGGAAAGGGATGCAATAGACGGGTGCGCACATGATGATAGATTGGATCGACTTCGGCAAGGTGTCTGCTGAAAGAGATGAAAACCTTTCTGAATACTTCTTTGAAAACGGCGTATTGCAGGAAGTAGTCAAAAACCGGTTTAACTTTTTAGTGCTAGGCAGAAAGGGTGCCGGAAAGACGGCGGTTTTTCAGCATTTAAGTGAAAATCCAGAAAAATACCTTGCGATAGATGATAGGCTAGAAAGCCTCTCTCTACAGGACTATAGCTGGGATATTCATAGCCTCCTGGCGGCTGATGGTAAGGCCTCATCCATCGCGTACATCCAGTCTTGGAAATACATCATTTACCTATTGGCGGTCAGCAAGCTCGCAGAGAGCAGCAAAGCAACCAAAAATCTTAAGCTAGCATCCAAGATAATCAAGCGGGTTTACGGCTCACCTGCGCCTTCGTTAGGGGAGTTGGTTGGTCAGAAAATATTCCAACTAACGCGTTTGAAATTTCCTAGTGGTTCCCTAGGCTTGGATGACGCTACACTTGAAAACATCTCGCTGGAAGGTGGAGAGATTTCATTTTCAGAAATGAAGAGTGATCCGAAACTCCAATCTTCGCTCAACCAATCTATAGAACGCCTCACTGCAATTTTTGAGGCCGCGTTGCTCGATTATTTGAGCGTAGACATGCGATTCTTTGTGGCCTTCGATAGAATAGACGAGGCATGGGACGCAACCTCCTACGAGGAAAGCCAATTGATAATTTCTGGATTGATTGGAGCATGTGAGTACATTAACTTAAAATTTAAAGGTTCTCTACGACCTATCGTTTTTCTAAGGGAAGATATCTTTGAGACAATAGACCTTAATGACAAAAATAAACTTAAAACCGATTGTGGTGAACTTCTTGCTTGGAGCAAGTCTGGTCTTATAAGGTTGATTCTCGAAAGGGTAAATTTTTTCGCAAGAGTCAGCTCTCAGGCTGAGGTCTCGAAGGTGGATGAACTATTTGACCGTGATCAGATGCGACAGCAGCGCGCTCCTTTTGACCATATTATGCTGAGAACTATGGTTCGCCCGCGTGATTTCATCCGCTTTCTGAACCTAGTGAAACAGGACATGCTTGAGCGCCGTGATAACGTATTTGAGGAAGAAGAGGTTAACTCTGATCGACTTGAATGCCAGGCGGTTTACAATGTTGAGGCGAAATACTCCGAGTGGCTTGTGGATGAACTGAAAGATGAATGGCGTGCTCAATTTCCAGCAATCGTTCAATTATTCGAAGCAATTCAGAGTACCGGAGCAACAAATTTTACGGCTGAGGACCTGAGGTCTTCACTGCTAAAGATTGGCGTTGACTGCTCTGATGTGGAAATAAAATCGCATCTGAGATTCCTTTACGATAACTCCATTATCGGGTTTCGTGTGGGTAAATCCAATCAATGGAAGTTTCGCTGCTTCTTTAGCTCCCAAGGCTTTATTGAGTCTGACGTTTACAAGGTGCATGATGGAATCCACAGAGGTCTAAACCTGACCGAAACTAGGGCGTCCCCCCAGTCTGCTTAGGGGCGGACGTAACATGTTAAAGCGACGTTCTAATATGGAAGTTAGGCTGGCCATCGGTTCGATCGCGTGGTCGCACTATCTTGCATTCCTAGGATGATTAACGAAAAGTCCACATCCTGCGCTGCGCTGCCCGTCTAGGGCGGCGCGTCGAATGGCTGCTTGCACATGGCGAACGACTGGGTGCCCGGACTTAAATAGCAGCCAACGGCGCCTTCCGGCCGTTGGCGCTGACGGCTGCTAAAATCGGTTTCCCGACCATCTGCATGGGCTCCCTGCAAATTTCAGAAATACCGGACAGCGATTACGCTAAGTCCCGGACAGCCGTTTCAGCAACTCCCGCACAGCTCGGGCACGGCTGATCATCTGCCTGCGATCATGCTTCGGTTCGGATAGTTTCGCCTTGCAAACAGAGAGGGGCCGGCCCAAACTCCAGCCCGGGATGTCTAAAAACAACGGCCCTACGGACCGCTGATTTAAATCATGTATAGCTGAAGAGTAAGACTGAACCGATGGGACTAATATAAACTGATAGCATCACAATAAAAAGATGCTTCGCAAGCTAGAGAATACAAGTATGGGTGACTGGGAAGAGATATTTGGGGTTGGGGTCGACGCCGAGGATGTCATTAGCGGCTTTCACCCTGATCCCTACAAGTACAAGTATACAGATCAAGATAAACGGCTTTTTTTCAATAGTTATTCTTCTCTTTCGGAATGGGAGGAAAAAAATAAAAGTGCAGTTTTTTGGAAGCGACCGCTCGGAAGGGGCTTTGAAGTTGAGCTCTCCGGCCAGGTACAAGAGACAGATGAAGGCGTGTTTCAGAGTATTGATCGCTGGAGGACAAAGTGGAAGCTCATCTTACAAGGCAACGTGCACGATGGAATTAAACATCATCTAGTCGTCGCTCCAGACGCGTTTGCGGACCCATGTGATGAATTTTTTCTTACTTTAGCCGAGACTAAAGGCACAGCAGGAAATGCATTACGTGATCTGTGTCATTTCATGAGACCAGATCGTTTTTGCCAGTGGCCTGTTCATTTAGAGCTCAAGGATTTAATAGATATCTCTAATGAGCAAAAAAAGGAGCTATTTTCCAGGAAATTAGTCAATTGGGACGACGAAGTAGTAGTGTGGCATGGACTTAATTCCACGCTGATTGTTGCGCGAGACGGAACCAGTATTATGGGCCTTCGTGCTGGAGATGGAAGTATTGCCATTCAGCCATGGGTTTTTAATGTTGATTTCTCTCGGGTGTTTGACGTTCAACATTCTGGCGGCGCCATCACGACGGAAACGCAGCGCTCCTTAACCCAAAAGGGTCCTGATCTATCCTTTCTCGACATTGACGCACAGAAATGGGCGGCGCGAATGGCATCTGTGAATGCGAAGCTCTCAATCGAGGCTCTCCCACCAGCCCTTGCGTTGTCACGTTTCGAATTAACACCCCAAATAGAGGAGCGGCTTAAAAACTATGCAGGTCGCGTTCAGGCTCATCTTCAAGCTAAAGTCGATCAGCAAGATGTAAGCACGCAGACGCACACTCATTTGAATAGAATTTATGAGGAAACAACAGTTTCACTCACCTTGCTTATAGAAGCTGTTTCAATACCGCAGTACGCACCACCAACTTTGCAAATTAAACCGTCTGTATCCTTTTTGGGTAGATCATCTGCATCAATGTCCGCGAAAAGATTTAATGACATGGTGCGTGGTTTGCAAACATTAAACCGAGGCAAGAGTGATAAAGAGAAAGAGCTTGAAAAATTGGCAACTGACATCGTCTCTGATGGGCACCTCTTGTCGAACCTTCGCAAGATGTGTTCCATTGAACACGCAGTATGGAGCAACGGAAGGAAAGGTGAAATACTTTACATCATGCCTTCCAGTGTCGAAGTGGCGTGAAGTGGTCCTGTAAGCCGCCCACGCTTTTCAACTTTGCAAACCCCGCTTTTTACGCATAGCCAACGCTCGGACCGTCGTCCGAGCGATAAAGGCGCTTCAAAGGTAGACCTGCAATCGTGCACCAGAAGCAAAGAACTGGGTCACCCCCAGATCAAGCAACATCTTTCACCAGCGCCATCAGCTCAGAGTAGCTGGTGACAACATCATATTTCACTCTGTCATCGTTGATCCGCCGCCCAATTTCGTCAAAGAACTTTCGCGCACATTTGATCTTGGTCTGTTCCAGTTCGCGCATCTTCATCGATGGTAAATCAGACTTGGTCTCTGCGACGAAGTAGAGATGCTTGATACCGCCTTCTTTGAATGCGATCGCCCAATCCGGGTTATAGTCCCCAACGGGTGTCGGAATCAGGAACCCGCGCGGCAGCTTGGAGTAAACGACAACCTCTGCGCTTGTGTCGAGATCCCTGACAAAGTCGCGCTCCACCTTGGAATCCACGATCGCATGATCATAGACGTGGTTCTTCAGCTTCTCGGTGGCCTTCTTGAAGTCGTTGCCCGTTTCGCCTGCAGTGAATAGTTCGGAATCATAGCGTTCTTCGACCGCATCGTAGGTCAGCTTTTCGATGATCGCGGTTGCTTTTTGCTCTTGGATTAAATGCGATGCATCGGCGATGAACTGTTCGGGGTTCTTGGCAAACTCACCAAATTTTACCGGTTGGACCCCAGCCAAGATTTCGCCCACGGTCTTGCGGGTCAGATCGGTATTCTGAGCGATGGATCCAATGACGTCGTATGATACGCGTGAATGCGCACTCTTGCCGCTCTCAGATCGAATTTTCCCCTGAACGAAGGCACTGCCAGCCCGAAGGTTTTCATTGGTCACGTCATCGGACAACGCACCCTCTGTGACGAGGTATTGCAGCGGCGCCACCTGCAGATCCCGTTCCATTCGGTCGATACAGCTTTTGACCAGTGCGGCGCTGTCGAACTTGACTTGATAGACGGCCTTGCGGTTTATCCGGCGCCAAAGCTCCTGAAATTCTTTACGCTGGAAATTTTCATTCAGCCGGTTTCTTTTTGGGGTGCGGCCATCACTGAACATGTCGTCGATGGACCTGCCATTGAAGACAGTGTCGATCAGCGCAAAGACGGCATCGCGGTGGGCTTCCAGCTCCTCAGGAAGCTCTGCCAGCTCCTCTGCCTTGCGGGCCTCATGATAGGCGGCGGTAATGTGGCCATCTTCATCCACATAGTCGCTCCTGATCAGGAAGCGCTCCAACTTCTTGGCAAGTGATTTGTCCAAGACCAGCTCCAGATCTCCGGTTTTCAACGTCTTGCCGTCAAAATACTCGGCATCCGCCTGCTTGGGCCGGGCCGACAGGTTCTCGACGATCTCTTTCTGCAGGGCCGTCACGAACCCCTTGTAGCTTTCCGACGCAACCACGGTCAGCACATTTATATCATGCACGGTCACCGGATGATCCATCCGCTCGCCATTGCGATTGACCGCGATCCGCAGGCCGCGCCCGACCTCCTGACGCCGCGAGATCGTGTTCTGGCTCTCATTGTGCTTGAGCATGCACATCACGAAGACATTGGGGTTGTCCCAACCTTCACGCAGGGCTGAGTGGGAAAAGATGAACCGGGTGGGTTCCTCGAAGGATAGCAACCGCTCCTTGTCCTTCAGGATCAGGTCGTAATCGCTGGGTTCTGTTGATTGGCCTGCCAACTCACCACGGGCGGCGGCCTTGGGGTCCGTCATCCGCCCCTTCTTGTCGATCGAGAAATAACCGCGATGGGTCTTCCCCACCTCGATCCCGGCCAGATAGTCGCGATACTCCACATTCTCCAGCGGCAACTCAGCAAGAAGCTCCTCAACCGCCTGCGCGTATTCCTCTTCGAATACCCGGGCATATTCGCCTTGCTCGTCAGCCTGGTCGTAGTCACGATACTTCACCACCTCGTCGATGAAGAGCAGCGACAGCACCTTGATCCCGCGCGCGAACAGCACCTGCTCGCGTTCCAGATGGGCCGAGATCGTCTCGCGGATCTGTATCCGCCGGATGTCGCGTTCCGTCACATCGCCCGAGGCTTCGCCCGCGTGCAGAACATCACCATTGGTGAAATGCACTGTGTCATCGCGGGCATCGATATTGCTGACGACGAAATCCTTGTAGACCTCCAGCCCCTTAGACAGATCGAAAAGGTTGCGCCCCCTTTCCAGCCTGCGGGCGACGCGCTTGATTCCGCTCTGCATCTTGATCTCGATGTCGACCCAGGCCACAGGTGCTGCGCTTGAGGTCTCGATCCGGTGCAGGAACAAATAGGGGTTCGTCCCGCTCAAGCCCTTGGTTTCCACACCGCGCACCTTGATCTTCTTGACCAATTTCTGGTTGAAGGCATCCACCGCATCCAGACGATGCACCTTGTTGTGGACGGTCCTGTGCGTGGCCGAGTAGCGCAGGATGAACAGCGGGTTGAACTTGGGCAAAGCCTGTTGCGTAGCCGGGCCTTCCATCTTCTGCGGCTCGTCCAAGATCAGGATGGGGCGGTTCTTGGCGATAACGTCAATCGGGCGGCGCGACTGGAAATCGTCCAGCTCGTCGTAGATCCGCCGGTTATCCGCGCCCGAGGCGTTGAACGCTTGAACGTTGATCACCATCACGTTGATCCCGGCGTCCGACGAAAAGCTCTCCAGCTCGTGCAGCCGCTTTGAATTATAGACAAACGCCCGCACCTTCTTGCCGTATTCCTGCTGGAAATGCTCGGCCGTCATCTGGATCGACTTGGCCACGCCTTCGCGGATCGCAACGCTGGGCACCATGATGATGAACTTGGACCAGCCATAGCGCTTGTGCATCTCAAACATGGTCTTGATGTAGACATATGTCTTGCCCGTGCCCGTCTCCATCTCGACATCAAGGTTGATCTGCGCGCCCGGCTTGTAGCTGGCGGTCTTTTTCTTGCCCTTGTCATCGGTGTAATGCGTCAGGCTGTCCGACGGGGGCAGCATCGCGCCGCGCTGCACCTTGCGGATGTTCTCCAACAAGACATCATCGGGCAGCCTGACGGGGGCGTTGCCAAAGCCCTCCACCTCCATCTTGGCCTGCCGGTCTGCGCCGGGGTCGATGGTGTATTTCAGAACATCCTGCCGGGGCTGGCCCTCAAAGCAATCGACCACGGCGTCAACGGCATCGGTCTGATAGGGTTGCGACTTGAACTTGATCTTCATCTCAGACCGCCTTCACGTCGGTGTCGGGCGAGAGGGATTTGAAGATCTGCTTCACGTTGATCTTGGTCGCGTCATCCTTAAACCCTGTGTCCTTGAACACCACGCGCAGCGGTTTGCGGGTGGCGAGGGTCTTGACCAGCGTTTCGTCCACGCCGTTATCGAAACAGGCGATCAGGGCGGTGCCGGCGACGGTGAAGACGGTCTTGCCGTCAACGCTTTCGCGGGTGATGGGCAGGGTCAGGTCAACGCCCCAGTCCAGCAGCACCTGAAACAGCAGGTCCTCGGCGGTGCGATCCGGTTTGATATTGTCCACGCGGATCAGCAGGTCGGCTTGCGTGGTGGCGTCGGGGGTGTAATAAACATCGGCCATGTTCGAGCTGTCGATTTTCAGCACGCGAAAGCCCACATCGCGGTTCCAGTCGGAGTGACACTCCCCTTCGAGGATTTTTGCGCCCGCGCGGCGGATGCGTTCTTTGGAGATTTCGGCGATGGTGGAAAAGCCTGCCTTAAATGCTTTGGAGTCCTGACGACAGCACTCGGGAAGTTGGACCATGATGAATTGGATGCATCTTCCTTCTTGCGCATTCAACTTGAGAACTGAATGTGCCGTCGTCGCCGAGCCTGCAAAGAAATCCAAGGCAATGAAATCATCGCCCCGATTCATTCTTAGAAAATATTCGATGAGACCTGTAGGCTTCGGGTAATCATCAAAAATAACTTCAATTTCGTCAAGCTCAAGTGTAGCTCTCTGCGGTCCGCCCAGGCCATTCAAAACAGAAATAACATGGCTAGGCTCACCTCTCACCTTAACCGCTTCTATAGCGCCGGTTCGTGTTATTTCGAACCTCGTAAGCTGTCCCTTCGCATCTGAAATTTCCTCAAAATCATTTTCAATGAAATCTTCCAAGAGCTCTTTAGAACTCCAGCCGCTCTCAACATCGACAGGTCCGGAGACAAAACCGTTCGCAACGATTACATCTTCAAGCAGATGAGGCCAAGAAGCACTTCTCGCAGGAATGACTCCTTGATCGAAAGACGCGGGAAACCCACGAGGAATATGGACTCTACCAATTGGGTTCTTAGGCCCGTTCTTAACTATCGTGTTTCGTATCTCTGGACGAAATATTTTGCTTCCTTCAGGGGTATTGGGATCGACTATAGTTGGCGCAGGAAAATCCAACTCGTTCTTGGCAAAAGCAAGTATATATTCATGACAATACTTGAACTTAGCCTGATTATCAAAGTTACCGTCTGTTCGCCAAGAAAACTGGCAAAGCATGTTATCCTCGCCAAAAACCTCATCCATAACTCGCTTGAGGTTTGCTATTTCCTTGTGATTAATCGACACGAATATAATGCCATCAGCTCTGAGAAGGTTTTTTGAAAGCTTAAGTCTGCCATAAATGAAAGAAAGCCAGTCAGAGTGCATTCTCCCATTCGCCTCAGAATTAGAAACAAGTCTTGCTCCCTGATCATCAATCTGATTTGACCTCACCAAGAAATCTTGTGAGCGTTCGGCAAAGTCGTCTTTATAGATAAAATCCTTCCCCGTATTATAGGGCGGGTCGATGTAGATCATCTTGACCTTACCCAGATAGGTCTCTTGCAGCAGCTTGAGCGCCTCAAGGTTGTCACCCTCGATGAACAGGTTGCGGGTGGTGTCGAAACCCACACTCTCCTCCCGCACGGGCCGTAGGGTTTTGGCAATTGGCGCATTGGCCGTGATCAACGCCTGCCGCTTGCCCGGCCAGTCCAGATGATACCGCTCTTGCGGGCCTTCCACGATGCTGTCGCTGAGTTCCTGCCGCAGCAGGTCAAAATCAATCGCCCGGCACAACGTGCCATCCGCCCCGGTGCTTTCCGTCACACAGCCCGGAAACAGTGCCGCGATCCGCTCCACGTTCTGCGCGGTCAGGTCGGGGCTATGCATTTTCAGCTTTTCGATCTCGTCACTCATGGTTTTCCCCCGCCCGTTTTATCCGGGTCTTTCATATCGTCAAAGGCCGCCTGTGCCTCGGCCAGTTGGCCGTGCAGGGTCACCTTGATGTTGAACTGGCTTTCGCGTTTCAGCCTGGATTGAAGCTGCGCAATCTCACGCTCTTTTGCCCTGATTGCCGCCAGTCGTGCAAGGCGGCTCTCCACATCCTCGCCCGGCACCGGCGCCACCGGCATCAGCGCGGACAGCATCCTGTCATACAGCGCGCCCATGTTGACGGCCACCGGCAAGGGCGCGCGGGGGGCGTCACGCGCCGCCCACTCCCCCCGCAGGGGATCGGACAGCACCCATTTGCCGCGCTCTACCTCGGACGGGCGTTTGTAGGCGGCGGCGGGTTGGATACGGTCGCCCGCCACCAGCTCGAACAGCAGCGGAAAGGGAGTGGCGCGGTCAATGGCGCGCAGGATGTCGTCATGCAGCGCGTCGCCCTTGAGCGTGACGCGGAACACCTGAATTTCCGGCACGGCGGCTGTGGCAGGCAGGTTCAGCGTCTCAGAAGCGAGCTTGTGCGCCCATGTGATCTGATCCACCTCGCGGACAAAACGATCGCGCAGCGCCGTGCTGACGGCGGCCCCGTCATAGATGCGGGTCTTGGCGATCACGCGTTTGAGCGCGGTCTGGGGCGGGTAATGGTAAAGCGTCATGGGTCGCGCACCACGATGAAGGCGATGAGTTCGAAATCCTCCAGCCCCGCGATGGTCTGGGTCAGGGCCGTGGTATGCCCGCCCGAGAACAGGCTGTCGATGTCGCGCTCTTCCTTGACCTCAATCATCGAGCGGATCGCGTCGTTGAGCAGGCCCGAATAGGTCCCCATCTTGCGCCCGTCTTGCGTTTCCGCGTTGAAGGCGGTGGAAAGATCGCGGAATGGCGTGTCATAGCCCTTGCAACCCGACCGGATCAGATCGAGCAGGCGTTTGACCTGTGTCTGATCCGCGATGATCTGCCCGTCCTGACCGATGTAGATCAGGTAATAGGGATGCAGGCGGTTCTGCTGGTTGACGTTGACGCTGTCATGGATGTTGCGCAGCGTGAAGATCACACCGGGATGCAGACCGCGCTTGGGGTCGGACGGAATGACCGTGTGCAGCCCATGCGGCATGCGCGGCAGGTCGTCGTGGGTCTTGAGGTAGTTGAGCAGATCCATGCGGAAGTCGTTGAGGCCAAGGTCTGTGATGGAAATGCCGGTCTTGACGTCTTCCAACTCGATCACCTCGTTCTGGAGGCGCTGAAGCTGGTCCTTGCGGTAGGCGACATCCGAGCTTTTGGACGTGAGCACGTTATCCTCACCCGTGCCCGCCATGTCGACGATGTGCATCCGGTTCTCGACGCGTTCCTTGAGGTTGATGTATTCGTCCAGGCTGATGTCGGGCCAGTAGTTCGACAGCTGGATCTGGGTGTTGGGCGAGCCGATCCTGTCGATGCGCCCAAAGCGCTGGACGATGCGGACAGGGTTCCAGTGGATGTCATAGTTGATCAGGTAGTCGCAATCCTGAAGGTTCTGCCCCTCGGATATGCAGTCGGTGCCGATCAGGATGTCCAGCTCAGCCGGATCATCGGGCATGATCTTGTCCTTCTCCTTGGCGCGAGGGGCGAAGAGGGTCAGGACGGACTGGAAGTCATAGAATTTCTTGAGCGTGGTTCGCGGGTTACCAGAGCCAGTGACAATGCCGCTGTGAATGTTCTGCGCCTCGGCAAAATGCGGCGCAAGCTGGTCGAACAGGTAGTTCGCGGTATCGGCATAGGCGGTGAAGACGACCACCTTGCGGTTGCCGGCGTTCAGAGGGTTGGCCATCTTGCCCGCGATCTCTTCGATGAGATGCTGAAGCTTCGCATCATCCTCGGGCGTGACCTTTTCCATCTCGGCAATCAGGTCGTCGATGATGATCTTGTCGACTGACAGCTCCTGCTTCCAGGCTGTGACGTCCATATCGGCCAGATCGATCTTGATCTTCTTGCCGACCGAGAAATCGGCGAAGTCGTCGTCCTCGTCCGCCACAGCCTCCAAATCGACATCCAGGTCCTCGACCGTCGCCGCACCGCCCGAGGCCTCAAACTGGGCAATGGCGTCGAGGGTCCGTCCGATATTGCCGGAAAGTGCTCCGAGGGTCTTACGGAACGCATGGACCGAGCTTTCCAACCTTTTGAGCAGGTTGGTTGTCATCAGCGCTTGCAGGCTCTTCTCGCGGTCGGCCTGTTTCAGCGTGCCTTTGCCGCCCTCGGTTTTAGTGTCATAGAGGTCTTCGTATTTTTTCAGACGACTGGGCTGGATATAGTTGACCGGCGCATAGACGGCCATCTTCAGGTCGCTCAGTTGCGCGAAGATCTCGTTGAATCCGATGACATCGTCACGGTGCGTTATTGGCAGATGGTGTGACAACGGCTTCAGTCGCGTTGGAAATTTTCCGATGTCCGCGGTGTCGTAGAAGGTTTCGATATGCTTGCGGGATCGGGCGATGGTCACCGCATCAAGCAGCTCAAAGAAATCAAAATCCAGTGCCCTCAAGATAGAGGCGGGTGTCCTTTGATCCGGGGGGAGGTTGGACCAGACATTGAACGCCGTTTGCGCGCGCCGGAATATTTCTTCCACGCTGGTCTTGGTCTTTAGGTTCTTGCTCAGCGCATCCGAGTGCCCTTCGTAGGCGAGGGCCAGCTGGTTCCTCAGATCTGTGAAACGGTTGTTTACCGGCGTGGCCGACAACATAAGAACCTTGGTCTGGACCCCCGCCTTGATCACCTGGTTCATCAGCCGTTGGTAGCGGGTCTCCCGGTCCTTGTAGACATCGTTGTTCCGGAAATTGTGGGATTCATCAATGACGACCAGATCATAGTTCCCCCAGTTCACACGGTCGAGCCGCATTCCGAATGACTCGCCAGACGTGCGCGACAGGTCCGTGTGGCATAACACGTCATATCGAAAACGGTCCTTGGCGAAAATGTTGGTGGTCAGGTTTGCGTTATAGTTGCGCCAGTTGTCGGCCAGCTTTTTTGGGCAGAGGACCAAAACGTCCTTGTTGCGCAGTTCGTAATACTTCACCACCGCCAGAGCGGTGAAGGTCTTACCCAAACCCACACTGTCGGCTAGAATGCAGCCGTTATAAGTTTCCAGCTTGTTGATAACGCCAATGGCGGCATCACGCTGAAAATTGAATAGCTTCTGCCAAACGAGGCTTTCAAGATAGCCAGTTCGATCCTTCGGTAGGACGTCTTCACTGATCTCGCTGAGGAAGTCGCTGAACAAATTGAACAGGATCATGAAGTAAACCCGCTCAGCAGGGTTCTCCTGATACACGGACTCGATATGCTCAAGGACCTCAGCCGTTACATCCCGTAACTTTTCCTGATCATCCCAGATCTGGTCAAAGAGGTTCAGGTAGGTCTGCGCGAACTGAGGCTCGTCCATGACCTGGGTATAGCTCGAGACCGCATCCCCACGTTGATACCCGAGATCAACGGCGGTGAAGCCCGACAGCGGCATATAGGCCGCTCCTCCCTCCGGCTTCTGCACATGTCCGAACTGCTGCATCGGCGCTGAGGTGACGTTCGATTTGAAGCGCGCCTTCTTGCGGATCCAGTTGGCACATTCACGCGCGACAGCCCGTTGGGTCATCTTGTTGCGAAGCTGAATTTCAAATTCACTGCCCGACAAGGCACCTTCGGTCCGCGTATTCGGTATGAAAAACTCGCGCCGTTCTTTCTTGATTCGGTCGATCGCGCCGCTTGGGGTAAACGTCGGTGTGGTGAAGATGAACTCAAATTCCTCGAGCTTACTCAACTCGGCCTTAAGAGCTTCAAACGCATAGATAGAAAAACAAGCCGCTGCGATGCGAAGCTTGGTTGCCTCCACAAGCTCGCCTTTGAGGTCGTCCCCCAACAAGGTCGTCGTGTTGTCAACGATCCGCACGCCAGCCTCCTGAGAGAACAAATATCGGTGTTTTTACAACCTATCGACAACCTCGGGATGTGCAACGAGTTCACGCCATGAAATTTCTTGCTCAGTTTCTTTGGTGACTGAATAACATGGTGTCAGGAGGTCTCAATCGGCCCAAAAAACGGCCAAATTTTCATCAGGCAATAGCCGGCCCCCGCTCCTTCCCCCCGATACACAGGGGAAGGCCCTTCACTTACTGACCCGTATCCACGCGATGCCTTTTACCGGTGGCCAGCCGCTTCCCCGCAGGCTTTGCACCTGCCCCGCATTGGCCGTAGGGGCCGCAGCAGTCCCCGATCCGTCACATCGCGCCGTAGCCTCGATATCACCAGCCGGTGGGTTCCGTAGTCGCGTTTCTGCATCGGGCTAAAAGGAGCCGCCTCGATGCGGGATGGGGTAGTCCCCGGATCATGGCTTGCACTTTGAGGCCGGTGCGCAAGCAGACCGTGGCCATCACTCTTTGCAAGACGCTCGTGCTCGGGAGAGCGACGGGTGTAAACCGAAGGCACATGCGACGCTCCGCAGGCGGAGCGCAAGTGAAGCCTTCTCGATTTCCGTGTTTTAAGACCAAGTGTATCGATTGATCCGTGGCGGTGGTAACTACATTGCTGAGCAGCCTTGCTTTCGTTCGACGACCGGGTTTTCATCGAGCAAATGAACGCAAGATAGGCAGCTCCACGTGACCAACCAGAAGCCAAAAACAGACGATACAGCCGAATTACGGCACACGCCGTTTGATGACCACACGATCCACCCAAGTCGGGACCACGTCACCCAAGACGCAATTCCCTTCACTCTTGGAGACTATGGGGACAACGGCGCTTTTTCCGAGCAAACGATTTCGTGGTTGGCTAAACGTCACAGCCTCTCAGAGGACCAACTACGAGAACTCTCCCGGCTGATAGGCTACAGCCTGGACATCGACACAGAGGGCAATCTCATTAGACTTACCCGCTCGACGGTCCAGCGCCGCTTAAAAAGTGGCAAGCTGCCGAAAGTTCCTGGCAACCACTCACTCGACGCGAAGGAAGCAAATTTACTCTTCCGAAGCCTTAACCTCGCAATATCCGTCGGGGAAGATTCCGCAGATCAGAAGGGGGATCAAGGACCTGAGGCAGCTGAGACTGATACGATCGGAAAAATGACATCTATCAGCTTGGACAAAGCCCGTCGTGTTTTGCAACCAGACGACCGACGTAACGAACGAGACGGTCGCCGCCTTCTTGTTGTCGAGTCCTGTTGTTACGTCGCATTGGATGCGGGTTGGAACATCACTTACACTACCGATAGCTCAGCTTTGAAGAACCAACGGGGCGGCCGTTTGATCACTTTAATAAAGGATGTCATTGGAGTGGTTTCACATAACCAACATGTCGCCAGTGTTCATACTCTTAAGGAGGATATAGTATTGGTCCGCGCCCGCTTAGAGCGTCGAGGCGAATTGCCCCGCACTCGTGCATCCACCTAATTTAGACGCACATCTCTCGCCTGGTCTTTACGCGCACTCTAAGTTACTCTCCATCGGTTGGACAATATCTGGCGTAAGTTAAGCTACTTTTTGCACCTGCTGATCGGATTGGGTTTCGTCTTTTCTCAGCCAATAGACTACGGCAGGCGGTCTGCCAGCAAGGGCTGAGTGTGGGCGTTGGTGGTTGTAGAAGGTCATCCATTTTCGGATGCCTGCCTTTGCCTCCGAGCCGGTTTCCCCAAGCATGCAGGTAGACGCATTCGTATTCCAGCGTCCGCCATAGCCGCTCGATGAAGATGTTGTCGAGGAACCGGCCTTTCCCATCCATCGAGATGCGCACGCTGGTCTGGCCCAAGCGGCGGGACTTCGATCGGCAAGTTGCGGAGATACAATTCCGCGCCGCAATCCTAAACGGCTTCACAGTGCTTGGCATACAATGTATTGAAGCTATGAGCCAAATCCGACTGGGGTAACGGGAAGCTCGACCTCAGACCGATCTGTGCCATCAACAAAGCCACTGTATTCGACAATATTCTGGGAGGTATTTTTATGCACGCAAGGCAAACTCTTTGCTCACTCATCGTTACACTATTAACTTTTATGCCCCAAAGCGTGTTCTCCTCCGAATCAATTCATGGATTCGGAGGCATTTTTTTCGGCATGACTCCAGATGAAGTTGCGGAGTATGGTTCATTCGAGCCTGCTGACGATAAGGGCTGGTCTAAAAGTTTAGATTTGGTAGTTGTCCTTGGCAGAGGTTATAATCAATACTTAAAGTTTGAAGACAAAATGCTGGTAACGATCAGTTTAACTCGAGCATTTGATGCTACCGACGATCTTTGCTTGGAAGAGTTTGACGATGTTTTTGCTGCTATTAAGGCAAATTATGGCCCTACTGACCAAGCACCAAGTTTGAAGCCGCTGGAAACTTCTGGAGGCCGTGGAAAAATGGTAGCGAGTTTCACCGCCCGAGATACTTCGAAGGTGACTGCAACTGCTTACTTGCTACTCGAATGTGTTATTAACGTTAAGTATACAGCGGCATCTGGTGGCGCTTCTTTCTAAACTGCAATCTTAAGATAATTCCTCCAAAGCGTTCCGAACTTATCGATCAAAAGCTAAGAGGCTTTTAGGAGTGAGGTGGCCAAGACGCTGCGCCACCCGTGACGGCAGGGCCAGCATCGCGACCCTGGCGCGAGGCATGATGCTAGCGTTCTCCACCTGACACATGATACCCTATGAAGGTCCGTTTTCAGACACCAAGCTAACCTCGCTGAACGAAATTGTTAGATGTCGGCTAGGAGCCCATATTGTCCTTTGCGCCCATCAGGGTGAACGTCGGTTGTGCTGATTGAGCAAGACACCGGACCGGTTCTAGGACTTACGCTTCATCTTTTGGCTCTTTGCAAAAGTCTCAAGGGCATCTCGAAAAATTTCCCTGCCCCCATCGCTGGGCTATCTATCAATGACACGATAAATTGGCAATAAATGAGCCGCCGGGCCGCAGTAGGACTGCTGCGCTAAAACCAAGAATCCCTTTGGCACGGTTGTGTGGTTGCACGTATTTGTTCCGTAAAATTTTTAGCATAAAGAGAGCCGGCGTCATTCGCGACAGCCTGCGCGCGAATTTCCTGCCAACTGGCGGGTGCGCAACGTAGATGTTCAATCGATGCACTTGGTGTGGCAAGGGCTAAAGCCCGACTGTCAGGCCATGACACGCGTCGCTGCTCCTTCCCATTTACCTGAGCCTGCCGATGCGCAGATCGACGCTGCTGTTTCGCGGCTGGTTGATCTGTTTGCGCGGCAGGCGGCGCGGGAACTGGCGGCGGATGCTCCTGACATCATGGAGACGCCCGATGCCGCTGAACCCCCTCAAGAAGACTGACCAGCCCCGCCATCTTTTGACGGTGAAGAGGGTGGCCGAACTGGACAGCTGCTCCGAGAAGACAGTGCGCCGGGCGATTGCGGCGGGCTTTCTGGAGGCTGTCCGCGTGGGCCCTGGAGGGCGCTTGTTGCGCATCGATCCGGCAGCGCATGCGGCTTATCGCGCCGCCTCGCGCTGGTGACCGCCAGCGGACACCAATGTCCATTCATGTCAACAGGTTACGCATCTCTCGGGAAGACCCCCTCTCCATAAGTTGCGGACTTTACGTGCTAGTGTTTTCCCGAATCGGGCGTCCTGTCCTGCCCTGTCCACCCGAGACCATTCATGTCCACAAGGAGACCACCCGATGAGCTATTCCCCGAAGATTGATCTCGATATGGCGTTTGTCCCAAAGGACACGCCGATGTTCGCAGATCTGATCGAAGCCCTGACGACGGACGAGAGCCTGAAGCCCACACGCCAACGGGATATGATCTCCGGGCTGCGCCGTGTTGCCAAGGCGATTGGCCGCGCGCCCCAGGATGTCCCTTGCCACGGCCGCTGGTTGCAGCCCCGGTTGGCAAAGATTGCGCCTGCCGCCGTCAGCCTCAGCGCCAAGGGTTGGCAGAACGCAGTAAGCGATGCGCGCGCCGCAATGGTGCATGTTGGCATCGTCGAGCGCCGGGATAGTCGCATCACGGATCTGTCGCCTGCATGGCAGAAGCTTTGGGCCGGCGTGCTGGCCTCCCCGCAGAGCAAGACCCTGCAGCCTCCCCTCTGCCGCTTCGTGCATTTCTTGAACAACCGAGCGATCGCACCGGATGATGTCAGCTTGGAGCATGCGCAGGCCTACCGCGAAGCACTGATTCAGAACGAGATCAGCAGGTCGCCGGAGGTGGCCTATCGCGCAGCTCTCAATGGCTGGAACCTCGCAGCAGGCAGCGTGCCTGACTGGCCGGAGATCACCCTGCCACTTGAACGTCGTCAGAAGGTCATCAAGCTGCCAGAGACAGAGTTCTCTGCGGCGTTTCTGACGGACCTTGAACAGCTCATGTTTCGCCTGTCTCATCCTGACCCACTGGCCGAAGATGGCCGCGCAAAGGCCTTGCGCCCGGCAACCCTCGAGCAGTATCGCCGTCAAATCATCCGCTTTGCATCAGAACTCGTTCATGCGGGTATGCCAATTGAGGAGATCGACAGCATTGCTGCACTCTTGCAGCCTGCGACCGCAGAACGCGGTCTGCGCCAGATGCTCTCGCGCACTGAGAACAAGAGTGTAAAAATGATCAGCGAAGTGGCGGCCTTGCTGCGCAACCTGAGCCGGATCACGGCCCAGCTCCCTGATACACAGAAGCAACTTGCCAAACTTGCGACCCGGCTCGCCGGTGTCCCGCAGAAGGGGATGACCCGCAAGAACCGCGATCGCCTGCGCGTCCTGCAGAACGACCAGTCTATGCTGCGTCTTTTGAAGCTGCCGGAACAGGTGTTCAACAATCCGCCCGCTGGCAAGGCGAATGATTACACCAAGGCCTTGGCCCGCGAAGACGCTGTGGCCATCGCGATCCTTCTGGTTTGCCCCGTACGGATCAAGAACCTTGCCGGCATCCACATGGAGCAACACATCCAGCGCCCCGGGGATGGCCGCGCGTATCTGGTGCTGACCGAAGACGATCTGAAGAACGAGCGTTCGCTCGAGTTCGAGCTGCCGCAGGAAGTGATCCGCATGATCGATCGCCATCTGGCCTCACGCTGCCCGCACATGTGCCCAGCGGGAACGCCTTGGCTGTTTCCCCGTCGCGACGGCGCGGGGCCGATGGTGCCCGGGCAACTTTCGGGCCGGATCAAAAAGCGTGTGCACAAAGTGACCGGGCTGGTGGTCAATGCCCACCTGTTCCGCCACGCAGCGGTGATGAACTGGCTGGATGCCAATCCGGGCGGCTATGAAGTCTCCCGCCGCCTCCTCGGCCATTCTGCCGTCAGCCATACGATCAACATGTATTCCGGTCTTGAGGTAAAATCGGCAACACGTGCTTTTGCGGACCTCATGGCAACCAAGAAAGCGGGCCGCAAATGAGCCTCGTCCTGCCGTTTGCCGAATGGCCCGATCTTGATCGCGCGATGTGGGAAGCGCTCAACAAGCAGGCGGGTCCGCTGGATGATCTGGGGGCGCTGGCGCATCTGCGCCAGACGTCTTTAGCGACCCTTGAGGTCCGCTACGCACGCTGGATGCAATGGCTGATGGCATCCGATCCGGACGCGCTTGCCCTGCCGCCGGTTGATCGGGCCACCCTGCCTCGGTTGCAGTCCTGGCTNTCCGCTACGCACGCTGGATGCAATGGCTGATGGCATCCGATCCGGACGCGCTTGCCCTGCCGCCGGTTGATCGGGCCACCCTGCCTCGGTTGCAGTCCTGGCTCACATCGCTTGAACACACGAAGCCCATGTCGCGCCTGATGTTTGTCGACGGCGTTCTGCGCGTGCTTCGGGCTGCTGAGCCTGATGATGACTGGACGATGCAGCAGCGTTTGCTCGCGGGCTTGAAGCGCGCGGCGGGGCGCGGCGATGCCACCCGCAAACAAGGTCGGATCCTATCCAGCGAGGTGCTGCTCAAAGCGGGGCTGGCGCATGCCGCCGTTGATGCCGACACCGTCCCCAATCCTCTCAAGCGCATGATCTGTCAGCGCGACGGCATGATGATCGCATTGCTGGCAGTCTTGCCGATCCGCCGTCGATCGTTCTGCGAGCTTGCCCTCGGCCAATCCGTGCATGTAAGCGATAGCGAGATCCTCATCTCGCTGTCCGAAGACATGACGAAGACCGGCGTGCCTTGGGACGCCGCGATCCCACCACAAATTGAGGCGGCCCTGCGCCAATACATCGACGAGGTCCGTCCTGCCCTGCTGGCGCGCGGTGACCAGCGTCATGACATCCTCTGGGTCGGCAAAAAGGGTGAGATCATGCAGCAAGATTACATTGGAAGTCGCATTGGGGATGTCACCCTCAAGCTGACCGGGAAACGCATACCACCCCATTTTTTCAGGGATGCAGCGGCCACGACGCTCGCACGGATTTCACCAGAAAGTGCGCGACTGATCCGCCCGGTTCTGGCACATTCAGGGTTCCAGACAGCAGAACGCCACTACAATCACGCGCAAACCATCGAGGCGGGCCGGGATTATGCCTCTTTGCTCAAACGTCTCAAAGGGGACAGATCATGACCCGTGTTGCAATCTATTCCCGGTTTTCCTCACAAATGCAGAGCGAGGCCTCGATCGAAGATCAGTTGCGCATCTGCCGTGAGCGCGCCGAACGCGAAGGCTGGACCGTCACCGCGGTGTTCTCGGACATGGCGATTTCCGGAGCCAGCATGCAGCGCCCCGGCATCCAAGGCCTTATGGACCAAGCCAGCAGGGGGAGCTTCGAGGTCGTGATGACCGAAGCCCTTGACCGGCTCAGCCGCGATCAGGCGGATGTCGCAACCCTCTACAAGCGGCTCAGCTTTCATGGGGTCAGGATCATCACCCTCTCCGAAGGCGAGATCAACGAGCTGCATGTCGGCCTCAAGGGCACGATGAACCAGCTCTTCCTGAAGGATCTGGCGGCCAAGACCCGGCGCGGGCTGCGGGGCCGCGTCGAGGGCGGGCACTCAGGCGGCGGCCTCTGCTATGGATACGACGTTGTGCGGCGCCTGGGCGAGGACGGGCTGCCGGTGACTGGCGAGCGCACGATCAACGCGGATGAAGCCGCCCTGATCCGCCGGATTTTCACGGAGTTTAGCGACGGTCTCTCGCCCAAGGCCATCGCCAAAAAACTCAACAATGAGAATGTCCCCGGACCAAGCGGCAAAGCCTGGCGCGACACCGCAATTCGCGGCCACCGCATTCGAGGCACCGGGCTGCTCAACAATGAGCTCTATATCGGACGGCTCGTCTGGAACCGCCTGCGCTACATCAAGGACCCCGAGACCGGGCGCCGTGTGTCGCGCCCCAACCCACGCAAAGAATGGATCATCACCGAAGTGCCGGAGCTGCGCATCGTAGATGACGCACTGTGGGCCCGCGTCAAAGAGCGACAGGGCGAGATCGACGCCACGCCGCGCGTGAAGGCGATCAGAGAAAGCCGGTTCTGGGAGAAGCGGCGCTCGACCCATCTGCTGACCGGGCTCCTGCGGTGTGGATGCTGCGGCGGTGGCTTCGCGTCGGTCGGCAAGGATTACCTTGCGTGTTCTGCTGCACGCAAACAAAGCACATGCAGCCAAAACCGCTCCTACAGACGCGGAGAGCTCGAAGAGATCGTGCTGGACCTGCTGCGGGACCGATTGATGCGCCCCGAGGCAGTTGCAGCCTTCGTGGCGTCCATCAGCCGCGAGATGAATGCAGGGCGGGCCGAAGAAAGCGCGGCACGGGCCCGTCTTGAGACAGAGCGCACTCAGATCGCGCGCCGCCTCGACGGGCTATACGAGGCCATCGCTGATGGGCTGCGCACCGCTGGCTTGAAGAGCAAACTGGAAGACATGGAGACGCGGCTGGCTGACATCGACACACAGCTTTCGACCCCTGCGCCGTCTCCGGTCAGATTGCATCCGAAGCTGAGCGAGATCTATCGCCGGAAAGTGGCGGAGTTGTCCGAGACTTTGGCGGATCCGGAGATCCGGCCGATGGCGCTGGAGACCATCCGCGGTTTGATCCAGTCCGTAACTGTGCACGAGCTGGATGACGGCGTTCGGATCGACCTTGACGGTGCCATCACAGCCCTTGTTGGACTGGCTCAGCCTGAGGCCGAGGCCTATATCGGAGGGTGTTCGGTAAAAGTGGTTGCGGGAGTAGGATTTGAACCTACGACCTTCAGGTTATGAGCC
>NZ_JBAPKZ010000036.1:0-31112 GCF_037083805.1 Roseovarius sp. D0-M9
GCGTCGAGGTTGGCCCCATGGGACGGGACACGCGCTACATCGTCACCAATCTCGAGGGTGGCCGCGGCAAACATCTTTATGAGAAGATCTACTCCGCTCGGGGCCAGGCCGAGAACCACATCAAATCATGGAAGGCCCATCTCGCAGCGGACCGGACGTCGTGCCAGAAAGCCAACGCCAACCAGATGCGCCTGATGCTGCACGGCTGCGCCTACTGGATATGGTGGAAGCTCCGCGCAGCTTGCCCGAAGCGTTCACCGTGGCGCCGCGCCCAGTTCGACACGCTGCGGCTGCATATCGTCAAGCTGGCCGCCACCATAATCGAGAAGAAGACCCGGATCATCGTCACACTGCCGGCATCGTGCCCGCGAAAGGGACTTCTCAACCTTCTCTTCGACGCCCTCGCCCCACCGAAAGCAGCCTGACGCAAGCGCCCCGACAACCCCGAAACATCAACTCACATCACCCGAGACCCAAGTCACCGGACGGCCTGCTACCCGGACGCCGACGTCGGGTGCGCGAGACAAACCCAAACCCCAGGAAACTGCCCCCCTGAGCACAAGTCCGCAGCTTCATGAATTATCCGGGCTAACAAACTTGCACAGTAACACCGTTCAGTGCGGCGGGCTGAATGCGTCCAATTTTGCAAAGCCCGGAATCTGCACTTTATCGCCGCCGTTCCTACCTGCAGCATCATTGAGTGTGGCAGCGGCGTGCCGAGTAACCGCCTTGAGTGAGGCGATCACGATACTTCGCATCTGCGCATCCGTGGCACACAGAAACCAATTCGACCGACGGCAAAGGGTTGGCACCAACCGAATGCAGGAGCAGCATCCAAGGCACTGACGTCGGTCAATATGACCTGGGAGCGGACCTCTGCCGACGCAGCTTGTAGCCCAAAAATCGCGTCATGCGGATGCCGTAGCACCACGCTGCAGCATCTGGACGGATAATCGCCTGTCCTGTGTCAAGGTTGTCGATTCAAGAATTCCTACAAGCCGGGAAGAGCCTGAGGAGGAAATACATACCGGATCTGGGTTGGCTGACAAAAGGACGGCTGCGCGCGGCGAAACCGTCCCTCCGGAGGTCAAGGCTTCAGGCCGCCACGATGAACACCGACAACTTGCCGCCAAGTTCAGCGGAGGCTTCCGCCAAGGTGCCGTGGTCCATCAAGGCCGCCAGCACCTGCGCTGACGTCGGTGGCAGGTAGAGCGCCCGTAGTAAGAACAATTGCACCAACGAGCAGCTTAACGTTGTTCAAATCAAACCTGTTTGCGTCCGACCATTGGACCGGACGGTGCCGAAGAGAGGTGGTCACGACGTGAGATCTGCAGAGAGGTAGGATGCAAAGCTCAATCCGAGAGCCTGCGAGTTGCGGTCGATCCTGGCCACGGTTTTCTCGTTGAGATCGAGCATCGAGATCAGGCTGTCTCGTTCCTGTGGAGACCCTGTTTCGAGACATGGAGTCGCTTGCGCTGACAACAGCTTTTGCACTTCTGAAATGCCCTTCGGACCGATGGAGAGCAAGGAACTGGTTCCTGAGAATTTCAAGGTATATACGTATCCATGAAAGAGCGTGACGGACTTTTTTTGTGGCTCGATGCGAGCCGTTTCAAGGTCTTGTGCCGGTGTGGTGTTGCTGGTCATGATTTCATCCTTTCTGGTCAAGGGTCCCTGTGAACGAGGTCGACCGTGCCCCGGAAGCTTCACATGGCCACCTTTTGCAACGTTTTTGGCGTCCGGACGTTCCGAACGGTCCTCTGGCAGGGTGTGATCTGGAGCGGGCGGGAGAGTCCTGATGATCATCGAACTCAAGTCGATCCCGGACATCTGCCCGAACATCTGGAGGTGCATGCCGAGCGAGATGCACGCGAAACGCTTCCTGAAGGGCATCCTATGGTTGGTCGACCGGCAGGCACTGTCCGCATTGCGGGTCGGTGATCGGAAAGCAAATCATCGCGTGCGGGTGGCAGGCCTGTCTCCTTCTGGTTCATTCCAAATGTGTCGAAAGATTCACATCGTGAGAAAACTGTTTTTGCAAGGCTTTCCGAAGTCCCGAAGTCGTCGCGAAACCGCAGCGCAGGGCAATATCCTGTCGGCTCATTTCAGTATGGGCGGCGAGGTCGCGGGCGCGTGTCAGCCGAAGCATGGTATAATACCGTGAAGGTGGAACACCGAGTTTTTCCATGAAGAGCCGCGAAATGGTTCGCTTGGAGATATTGGTGCGTTCCGCAAGTTCCTTGAGAGACAAGGGAGCCTCGATCGTTTCGGTCATCAGGGTCAGTATCTTTCCAAGGCGTGCAGAGCCACGGCCGGTCAATGAAGGAAGTGCGGTATCGGTATCCTTTCCCCTCGATTGTTCATGCAGAAACATAGCCGACACATCAAACGCGATTGCGGGGCCGAAACTGGTATCAATGAAATGCAAGATCAGGTCGAGGGCAGTGGCCGCGCTTCCGCAAGTCCAATAGCGCCCGTCTCGAACGAAACCGTCACGTGAGACCTTGACGGCTGGGAATGTCTCGGCAAACTCCTCAATCAGTTGCCAGTGCAGCGTTGCTGACCGGCCGTCGAGCAGGCCACACCTTGCCATCAGCCATGCTCCTGTATCCGCTCCAATAACCACATCATAGTCCCGCAGAGCGCGAATTCCGCGCCGGACCTTGTCGTTATCGGCGTCCTCGCGAAAGAAGTCGCCGCCGACCACCAGCGCCAGGTCGCAGTGGCCCCTTTCGGACAGTAGTGTATTGGGGGCGATGCGCATCCCGCTTGAGCTGGTCACCGGCTGATCGTCGTAGGTGAAAAATGACCACTTCAGGTCGACCTGGTGGCTGTCGCGGGCAACTCGCAGAGGCTCGAGCAGGCAAGCTAACCCGGATAATTCACAAGAGGGCGGCGGAAGTGGCGTAACCATCTGAAATTTGGTATATTTTGGTTGTCGACACCAAAACACTCAATTTTCAGGATCACGACCTCCGCCATGGCCCAACCTACGTGCTCCACGCCCCGCCTGTCACCCCTCAATGGCAAGCCGATCCTGCTCGGGTTTGATGGCGCCGACATGAGTTCCGACGCCGGGCTGGCCCTGCTGCGCGAGATCGAGCGCAAGGCGGGTCTGGCGCAGCGGCTGGCCGATTGCTTGTGCGATCCTCGCGATCCGGCGAAAGTCCAGCACAGCCTGTGCGACATCATCGGTTTCCGGATCATGATGATCGGGGCGGGGTATGAAGACGGCAATGACGCGACCGACCTGCGGCACGACCCCGGCTTCAGGATCGCGCTGGAGCGTGGCCCTGAAACAGGGCCGGCCTGTGCTCGCAGCCGACGATCTCGCGCATGGAAAACGTGGCCGATACCCGCGCGCTGATCCGCATGGGCCGCGAGATGGTCCGGTTCTACTGCCAGTCCTTTGCGCGCACCCCGGGCCGGATTGTGCTCGATATCGACGATACCTTTGACGCGGTTCATGGCCATCAGCAGCTGCGCCTGTTCAACTCCTACTACGATGAATATGGCTTTCAGCCGATCGTCGTCTTCGACGGCGAAGGCCGGCTCGTCGGAACGCTGCTGCGCCCAGCCCGCCGCCCCAAGGGGGCCGAGAGTGCCGCCCATATCCGCCGGTTGATCCGGCAGATCCGCGCGCACTGGCCCAAGACCGAAATCCTGCTGCGTGCCGACAGCCATTATTGCACACCGGAGGTTCTGGACCTGTGTGACAGGCTCGGGCTGCGCTATGTCCTCGGCCTGTCGAAGAACGGCCGTCTGGCGGAGAACGTCTCCGCCCTGGAGGCGTCGACGGCGGCGCGCTACGCCCGCACGCCCGGTCAAAAACTGCGCCGGTTCAAGTCTTTCTCCTACGCGGCCCGATCCTGGTCGAAACCCCGACGCGTCATCGCCCGCGTCGAGGTTAGCCCCAGAGGGCGCGATACCCGCTACATCGTCACCAATCTCGAGGGCGGTCGCGGCAAGCATCTCTACGAGAAGCTCTATTCTGCGCGCGGCCAGGCCGAGAACCACATCAAGGCCTGGAAAGCCCACCTCGCATCAGACCGGACCTCATGCTCGAAGGCGAACGCCAACCAGATGCGACTGATGCTGCACGGATGCGCCTACTGGATTTGGTGGAAACTCCGGGCCGCTTGTCCAAAGCGGTCCCCTTGGCGACATGCCCAGTTCGACACGCTGCGGCTGCATCTCGTCAAGCTGGCCGCCACCATCGTCGAGAAGAAGACCCGAATAATCGTCACACTGCCGACATCTTGTCCGCGAAAGGGGCTGCTACGCTTCCTCTTCGACGCCCTCGCACCACCGCGAACCGATTAATGCGAACGCACCGCCCGCCCCAAACCGAACACACACATTACCAGATCAACCAGGCCGGATGGGTCAAACACCCAGACGACGACACCCCCTGCGCGCAAGAAATCCAACCCAGCGTTCACCAGAAACGAAATCAGAAATCTCAGGCGTCATGAATTATTGCGGCTAAGACGATGTTCGAGAAAGTCTCGGAAAGGAATACCGCCACCTGGATCGGTTGGTTTGGCAATTTCGTACCTGTTTTTGGCAATATTAGCCCGAACTCCAGATTTCCACAAGCATAGAAACTGGTTGTGAAAGCTGCGATGCGAGACGACCCAACACGCTGCACCCAGCCGAGACCGCCAAGCCAAATACACCCCATAAGGAAGATCAGATGAGTCCTCGCCCCTTGGAAAATATCCGTGTTCTCGACTTCGGGCAGTATCTTGCTGGCCCACTCGTCGGCATGATGCTCGCTGATATGGGGGCGGAAGTCATTCGGATCGACAGACCTTGCGGCCCAGTCTGGAATGACCCGGCAGCGGAGATGCTGTCGCGCGGGAAATCGTCCTTGGTGCTGGATCTGAAGTCCAGCGTAGGGTTGCGCACGGCCGAGGCGCTGGTTGCACGGTCTGACGTCGTGATCGAGAATTTCCGCCCCGGTGTGATGAATAAGCTGGGGCTGGGGCCCGACCGTCTGCAACAGATCAACCCAGGGATCATTGCGCTCTCTCTCCCTGGGTTCGCGTCAACTGATCCTGATCTGGCCAAGGTTGCGGCCTGGGAAGCGATTATCGCCGCCCGAACCGGACAATTCACCGACATGGGGCTGAACCGGCGACTTATGGGCATCAACACCTCGTTCACCCCCTTGAGTTTGGCTTCGGCCTATGGCGCGGCGTTCGGCACGCTGTCGGTTCTTTTCGCGCTCGGCGCCCGGGACAGGAATGGGGGCGAACATATCGAGGTGCCGCTGGCGTCGGCGCTTCTCGAAGGGCTTGTCTATAACTGTGAGCAGATTCAGGACTACCCTGAGCGTTACAAATCCCCGCGAGAGGTGGAGCTGGACAGGCGCGCGGCCGAGGGCCTCGCGATGGACCTCAGCTATGATGAGTTGACGGAATTTCTCGATCCTTTCTACCGCACCTATCGCTGCGCAGATGGAAGGGGATTCTACGTGGTGGCGGGCAGCATCGCCACGCACCCCCACCGGGTGCTGGAAACGCTGGGTCTTGGTGATCTGGCCGACGAATTGCCCGATTTTGATCCCTATCTCGACAGTGCCCAGTGGCCCGACCAATGGAGCCTGAGAAACTATCCCGTCGGGGTTCGGGACCGCAAGCGCGTGGCCGACGCCATGCAGGCTGCCTTCCTTACAAAAACCGCAACGGAATGGGAGGATCTGTTCGGCCGCGCCAAGGCCCCGGCGACGGCACAGCGCAGCACCCGAGAATGGCTGGCAGATTCGCATGCGTTGGCCTCCGGTATCATCCTGGAAGTGGAGAGCATCCGGCACGGAACGATGCGGCAGATGGGCAATGTGGCGTGGCTTGCCGATGATCCTGACGCCACGGCCAAGTGTCCGGAACCCGAGCTTGACAATGCCCGTACACATCTCCCGAAGCTTTTGGAGGAAGCGCCACGCCTGCATACTGGAGAGGCACAAAATCTTCCGTGGCTTGAAGGGCTTCGTGTTCTCGATCTCACCAACGTGATAGCTGGTCCGACAATCGGCTCGACGCTCGTCCGGTTCGGGGCGGAGGTGACGCTGGTTCAGCCTGTCACACCAACAGTCGATCCGTGGAACGCTGTGGTGTTTGGATTGCATGCACAGCGCGGCAAGCAGAGCGTGTTGCTCAACCTTCGGTCTGAAGAGGGCCAGAACGCGCTCCAGAAGCTTCTGGAACGGTCTGATGTCGTCACCATCAATGCCACGGATGCGCAACGCGACGCCCTGGGCCTGTCACCAGAGCGGCTGAAGGACATCAACCCCCGTCTGATACTTGTCCAACTCGATGCGTTTGGCGGACCGCACATTGGGCCGAAGTCGGACCATTTGGGATATGACGACCTCGCGCAGGCCGCGACCGGAGTGATGACCCGCTTCGGCGGCGGGCCCGATTCCTCAGTATTCGCGATATCGCATTCGCCGAAGAAGAAAGCCTGGCGGCATGAAAAGCTGGTAGCCTAAAAACTGGGGCGCTCCCAAAGCGAGCGCCCCGACCTTTCTATCACTCTCTGCCTTTCCGGAACGGTTGGGCGCTCAATCTGGTAGTCTTGACAAGCGTGCTCATGATGTACGCGAAATCACACTGCAGGAGACGAGAGTGCAGTATCGAGAGTGGACACCTCGCCTATCGCTTCTCCCGGCGAAAGCGAAGTCGGCTCGAGCGGCCCTGGTTGCGATCATAAAGGCCAGCTCGTTCGACCCCTACCTTGATCTTGGCTCCGAAGCGGGCGACAGAGAAAACAGCCAGATAGCGGCGCATGTCTCAGGCCTGTTTGAATTCATCGAAGCGCTCGATGCCGATATCGACTTACTCCAGGGCGGCGAAGTCAATGGAGCGGAAACAATCTGGCTCTGCCCGACGATACCTCTTGGGTTGGTGGAAATCTTTGGCCTTACCGATTCCGCACTGGATGCGGCCATACAGCAGGCATTCAATACCCATCCCGAAATGGACCACCACGCCGAGCATCATGGCATGGCTGATTCCGAGGTTGTCTCCTGCAATATCGCTGTCCGCGATTGGACCATCTGCCTCTTGAAGCGGATTGGTCAGCTCGCGCCCACGTCTCGCAAAACAAACGGCTTTTGCATGAATGTCGCAGGCGAGATCGCGGTTGAACTTAGTGGAGCCAACTGTCGAGATATCTACGCGGCGATCGAAGATACTGCTGGCGAGCATGGCATCCTCGAGCCGGCGCTCTATGGAAGCGCTATCCTGAGGGCTATGGGACTTATCACCGCAAACGACTTTGGCCTCGGCATATCCAACGAGATTGCCATGGAATGGGCCGGAATCTCCTTGGCTCTCGCGATCGCCACCATTGCCGGCCCTCGAAGCGCCGAAGATCCCGTCGAGGCGTCCTCCGCTCTCATTTATGCAGACCTCGAAATAGCCGCGCTCAAGATATCACAACACGGCGTCGACAGCCCAAAGGTCAACTCATTCAGACAGGTTGTAGCTCTACCACCGAATGCGATCATATCTGCTGCCGAGGATCTCGCCAACAGGATGAATGGGGATGGGGTAACCGACGAAGCCATGCACGCAGCGCGTCGCATGCAAGCCCTGGTGCACGGCGACATCGAAACAGCTACGCCAGCAGCAGTATCGGAGGCCGCAGAGAAGTTCGTTGCATCGAACCAGTCCAGTATCGCCATCATTAACGAAGCACTGGGCCAGCTCCTCGATAATGCGAGCTTCGCGGCTTCCTTCGTTGCATCGGCAGGGGGAGTTCCACCTTCATCCTCCCCCAAGATGAAGAAAATCGAGAAGGCACTGACGGATGCGCTGCGGCGCCTTGATCCAGATGCGCCACCGATCACGATTCAGGCCCGCGCATGGCTAATGGCCGAAAGGTCTGAACGCAGGCGGCGCCGACTCTGAATACCTTTTTGGGCGCATGCCAAACCATGAGGTGTGCGGTTTGTGACATCCATGGCAAACCCGTTTGCCGTCATGTTTTTTGGTGCGCTCTTTCCTCAGTTTATGACCCGACGATGCCTGTGCTGCCTCAACTGTTCATTCTCGGCATTACATATCTGGTGGTTGATGGGGCTATCCTGCTGCTCTGGGGGTGGCTGGGAGTGCAAGCCGCTACGGTACTCAAGCGATTTTCCTTCGGCTTAGTGAACAAGATTTGCGGCGCACTTATGATCGGCGCAGCGGCATTGCTGGCGAGCAAGGACTTTCAGCCGCAACGGTAATCGCGTGATCGAATTACCGACATTCATGCCGATCCCGAGCGCAGTTCCTTGACCTCAGGCGATGTCGCCTGGCGGGCAGTATCCCCGGCCAGGCGTTGCTTGCCCGCTTCAAGGAATTCCTTCGACCACGTCGAATACAGGCTCTCGCTGATGATGCCAGCGCAAATTTTCAGTTTGTGATTCCCGCTAACCCATTTAGAAAAACCCCAATGCTGGACGTGCACCGGGGTCAGGATAACTTCTGCTCTTCTTCTCAGACCGACTGCATCAGCGCGACCTTGTTCGTCCACTTCGGGTCATCGACCGCTTGCGCGAGAACGGCGGCCACGTCGCCACGTGCGGCTTTGCCCTTGACGTCAACATCGTCGCCAAAGGCCATCTCGCGGTTGCCATCGTCATCGGTCAGGCTGACGGGCCGGACGATCGCATACGAAAGGCCGGACGCTTTGAGACGTTCGTCGGCCTCGTGTTTTGCCTGCAGGTAGTGGCCGAGCTCACTGTCAGGGTCGGGGTCTTCCGCGCCGACGCTGCTGAGCATTACGAAACGGGACAGACCGGCAGAGGCTGCGATGTCGATCAGTCTTTGCGCGCCGTCACGGTCGACCTTTTCGGTCATTTCGGGGCCGGTAGACCCACCGGACCCGGCGGCAAAGATCACTGCCGCGCAGCCATCGCAGACATCGTCTTGAAGGTCGGTAAGATCGCCGTGGCGCAGTTCTGTGTCCTTCGGAAGGCCGCTTGTATCGGACTTTTCGCGAACCAGGGCAACGGTCGAGTGTCCCTTTGATTTCAGTTCATTCATTAGGCGCAGGCCCGTCTTTCCGGTGGCACCGGCAACAAGGATTTTCATGAGATGATCCAATTCAGCCTGTTCAAGTCGTGTCGGGGCCAACGCATGTCCGCCCCGAACGGTTTCTCACAGAAGTGCGAGCAGCTTGCGCGCGGCCTCTTCGGAGGATGCAGGGTTCTGGCCCGTCACCAGCTTGCCATCGGTCACGACGAACGATGCCCAGTCGTCACCCTTCTGGTAGTCGCCTCCGTTTGACTTCAGCATGTCTTCAACCAGAAAGGGCACCACATCGGTGAGACCAACGCCTTCTTCTTCGGTGTTGGTAAAGCCGGTCACGGTCTTTCCCGACACCAGCGCTTTGCCGTCTGCACCCTTGGGGTGCTTGAACACTGCGGGGGCGTGGCACACCGCGCCGATGGGACGGTCGCATTTGTCAAAGGCTTCGATTAGCGCGGTGCTACTCTTGTCCTCGGCGAGGTCCCAGAGGGGCCCGTGACCGCCTGGGAAAAAGATAGCATCATACCCATCAGCAGAGACGGTTGACAGAACGTCTGTGTTGGCGAGATCTTTCTGCGCTGCATCATCGCTCTTGAACCGCTTTGTCGCGTCAGTCTGCGCATCGGCCGCGTCGCTGGTCGGATCAACCGGCGGCTGACCACCCTTTGGTGAAGCCAGTGTGACGTCGGCGCCTGCGTCCTTAAACACATAGTAAGGAGCGGCGAATTCCTCGAGCCAGAAACCAGTCTTGTTGCCCGTGTCGCCGAGCTTGTCATGTGATGTCAAAACCATGAGAATTTTCATCCATTATTCCTTTATATTGCAATTCAAACAATCAGGCCACCGACGCATTCGTCGAAAGCCTGCGTTCAGCAGACCAACGAATGCTGCGGGTGCTTGTTCCAGTCAGGTGATCAATTCTTCCTGATACCGACTTCCAGCGGCAGTTCTGACTGAGAAACTGGACCAGCAGTTCGCCTGGCGCCTCGTCGGCCGCACGCGTCGGAGCCTGCGCGAAGCCGCGCCGCAGCGTAGGAGCAGACAGGGAAAGGCAGTAGGGGCTCACTGCCGACCTTCGCTGCGCCTGCGGGTGCGCGACATCTGCCGTCAGGTCTGCCGCGAGAACGAGGTCGACATCTTGCGCGGGGTGCTGTCGAGCGATCATGTCCACATGTTCGTGTCGGTGCCGCCAAAGCTCGCGATCTCGGACCTGGTGCGCAAGATGAAGGGCCGTTCGTCCCACAAAGTACAACGGGAATTTCCCGAATTGCGCAGGCGATATTGGGGACGTAGGTTTTGGGGGCGCGGGTACTTCTCAACAACCAACGGCGCCATCACCGAAGACATTGTACTTGGAACAGCACATCGCTGATCCTACCGGCGCCAGCCGGTAGTCGTTCAGTTTGCAGGTGCAGCGAATGTCGGCAAACCGCCGCCTGCGTTGTGGTCCTCAGCCTGCTGCTGACCGTCCCCCCGCTCGAGCTTATGCCGTTCGCGAGTTCCGGATCGATGATCGTGATTGCGATCGGCCCGGGGCTCTTGCATACGGGGCCGGCGGCGCGGGCGGAGGCTCCGCGGCGGGATTGAGAGGGCACCCGAAAGCGTCGTTCCGACGGCTCCTGATTACCAACAGTGGCCATCACATGAAGGGCGGCACAGAAAGCGCCATGTGGCGGCTTTGCGGCATGTTATTGCGTCAATTGCTGGGAGCCTTTCCATCTTTTCAATCTTCTTCCTGAATCCGTGCGAAACAGTCCTTGCAAAATCCGTGCGAGAGCAGGGCGACCTCGTCACCACCTCGCCGATAGTACTCGGATGGCTCAATCCATTCTCGCCTGCCGGTCGGCGCCCCAATGGGCCAAGCCACGCGGGCACATATTGCGCAAAGGGTCAGGATATCCTCTGCATCGTGATCCGCAACTGCAGCGCCGAACAGGGGTAACGCCGGGCGCTGCTGAACCGAGAGCGTTATAGACTGATAAAGCAGGTGGCTAACGTCATCATCATTTTTGATTGGTCTGACCGAAAGACGCATGTCACGTCGCAGTTTCGGCGCGTCGCAGCGGTAATCAAACTGCACGGCTGCGCGCTTCTTGCTGAGTACGCTGTTGAAAAGGTCTGTGAAAGTCCTGCGGACCGCATCACCGGCAATGAATTGCGTCACTGGTTGGTCGAGCACAATTTTATTTGATCGATCTTGAGCGTCTTTATCTTGCGGCGCATTATCTTCGAAGAACTGGAGCCAGTTTGGCTCGCCAATCTGTGCGATGTGCAAATCAGAATCGAGGACCATGGTAATCCCGTCCATGGCGTCAAGAAGGCTTTGATGCGAGACAGTCATGCGTGGCGTCCCTTCTATGGCTACAATAGCAATTTATTGATCGCGGCCATCTAAAAATCGCGAATTCATCTGGTCGACGATGCAGATGTCGCCACAACGAATTTTGTCAGTCCCCGAACATCTTGCGCAGACGGTGCGCGAGCTCCCGTCTTCGATAGGGCTTCTGCAATAGTTCGAACTCCTGATTTAGTCGATCAGCGGAGACGATATCTGACTCTTTATAGCCGGACGTGAACAGGATGGGCAGTTCAGGGCGCAGCTCTTCAACCGCCTTGGCCAGATCATGACCGGACATCCCACCCCTCATAACGACATCAGTAAACATCAGATCGATGTTCCTGCTCTCACGGACGATCGCAAGCCCAGCGGGACCGTCCGGGGCCTCGGACACCTCATAACCGAGTGAGGCGACCTGCTGCACGACGTGCTCGCGCACCATGTCGTCGTCTTCGACCACCAGCACGTGCTTGGACCCGGGCTCGATCGTGCTGGCCGGCAAGGCTTGTCTGGCGATCGGCTTGGTCATCATGGTCTCGGTCTGGCTATGTGATCAGTCGCTAAAAAGGCATATCGATCTAATCTTTTTTGGCGCCGAAGGATTACATCAGCAGCGCTTTAAGAACCATGCTGCTCATTAGTTCGTAACCAATGATGTTGGGAAGAACAAGAAAGCTGACGCGGATTTTCAGGAACCTACAGTCAGGTTGATCAAAAAGAATGGTACCACGGATCTTTGTTGCAGCAGAGCGCGAAAGACCGTTTCCGAGCACTGAATTTGCAGAGGCAGCCATCCGCGCGTTGCTGACCTTGATGCTTGGTGGAGCATGGGGGCGTTGAACCTGAGCCGTGAATGACCGCTTTCATGTCTTTGACAGAATGCCCTTGCAGATGCAGCGAACTCACACTTTCCGCCCTCTCGTCCGCATTTCGTGAACGGCCCGGAGCTGCCGTTCGTAGTGTCGGTGCTATGCTGCGGCGCGGCCCGTCGAACCGGCCGTTCGCTGCACGCTGAAAATCTTGGGCCCGGTGAACTTGCACACTGCGGAGTTTTCTGCGGTTGAGTAGCCAGACATGAAGGTCCGTCCCTCTCGGCTTTATGGACTTTCCATGTGGATCGCACACGGTTTGCAAAAAACAGAGCCGTAAGCGTGCTCTTTTGACGACACAAACTTACACAGCCTCCTTCTCGTCGTGCCCAGTTGCAAAGCCTTTCCATAGAAAGGGGCACTATGCGCCTCACCAGAGATCCATGGTCAGCAGCCCGCCATTGACGAGGACATTGGCCATTGCGTTTCAGAACGAAGCATTTTTCTGGTGAAAGATCGCGCCGGGAGCCGCGCCTTGATTTCAGTACTGTTGGGCTTTGCGCCAAGCCCTGACGAGCCGTGCGCTATCCGGCCCAGCACGATGCGGCGCCGGATCCCTTTCAAGGCTTTCGTAAAGCATATCGAGTGCCAGGCCGGAAAAATGCGCAAAGGAAACATGGTCGTAGTCCTCGACCTTTTGTGCCGTGACGCCCCGGATACAGGCACTTTTCCCGTCAGGTGCTCAAAAAATTTATCTACAACCTCAGCCGCGATGGGAGCGTCATGCAAAGCTTCAAGCGTGATGCCATGCACTGCGGCACTCTGTAAGGACCAATCGAAAAGGCTCCAATTCGAAGCGGGCCGGATCAACGAGCTCCAAGTTTGAACGTATCCGTTTTCCAGCCATGACAGACCAACTTCGATTGGCCAGCTATCCGGCGAAAGACTCGACGCTTCAAAGTCCAAGGCCGCGTAGACCTCGATGTCAGTGGTTGTTTTCATATCGTGTTTCACCTCGTGCAAGCTACATTGGTGAAGAGGTTGGCCATTAAGCTTCGGAACGAAGAAGAAAAAAAAGAATTCGACTGTCAGCCAGCAAAGTCCGACGGAATTGGATCAGCACAATCAGCATAGGGATGTTTATGGGGCGCACTACGGACGCCTGATCTGCACTGTACCAATAAGAAATCGAAGTGATGGTGAGGTCTGTGGCCGATTGAAAACGGTTTGCACGACGGTTCATCCATCACTCTCACCCTTCTCGTCTTGCTCGGTCGTCCATTCTGTCACGGCGGTCACGGCCACCTGCGAGGCGGTCGGCACCAGCGAAACATAGTCGCCCGCCTCGTCCACCGAGGGCGCCGAGCGGATCGTCATGCGGTAGGCGCACCAGGCGGCGATCGACAGGAAGGTGCCGGCGATGAACAGCCAGAACCCTTCATCGCCGATCAGACTCATCATCTGGCCGGTGATGAGCGGCCCGGCAATGGCGCCGATTCCGTAGATGAAGATGATTCCGCCCGAGGCGGCAGGCATATCCTCGAGTTCGAGGTAGTCGTTGCAATAGGCGATCAGCAGTGAGTAGAGCGGCGAGGCCATGCCGCCCATCATGAAACCCGTCCCCAGCAGGACCGGAAAGCTCGGACCGAAGACCCAGGGCGTCAGGCTGGCGACGCCTCCCATCACGGCGACGCCGAGGATCAGCAGGCGCCTGTCGAAGATGTCCGACAACCAGCCCACGGGCAACTGGAACACGATGGAGCCGAGGAAGATCGAGGCCACGAAAGTGGTGATCCGGCCAGTCGACAGGCCGATCTCGCTGCCATACACCGACGCCATGCCGAACTGGGCCGCGAACACGCCGCCCAGCAGCAGGGTCCCCACCGTCGCCAGGGGAGAGGTTTGGTAGAGCCGCTTCAGGCTCATCGGCTTGATGTTTTCCGCCAACGGCACGGGGCTGGCCGACAGCAGGATCGGGGCGAAGGAAAGCGACACCAGGATGGAAGCGATCGCAAACACGGTGAATGTCTCGACGGGCGTCACGCCAACCAGCAGCTGCGCCCCGACAAGGCCGAAGGTCTGCGCCAGCATGTAGGCCGACAGAATCGTGCCGCGGGTCGTGTTAGTAGCCTTCTCATTCAGCCAGCTCTCCGCTGACACGTAGACGCCCGACAGGCAGAAACCCAGCAGCAGACGGATGAGCGCCCAAGCCCAGGGCTCCACGAACATCGGAAAGGCGATGAGACCCGCGGACATGAAGGAGCCTAAGGCCGCGAAGACCCGCACGTGACCGACACTGCGGATAAAGCTCGACGCCATGCGGGAGCCGATCAGGAAACCGGCGAAATAGGTCGAGGTCACAACCGATAGCTCGGATGTCGAGAACCCTTCCAGCCCGCCGCGAATGCCCATCAGCGTGGATTGCATGCCGTTGCCGATCATGATGAGGAACACGCCAAAAAGTAGGGCCCAAACGCGCAAAATGACTATCATTTCTGGGCCTCGCGGAATTCAAGCAGGTGTCCACGGCACCTCCGGGCCAGGTATCCGCGAGGCAAAGTCAACAGCGTCACGTCCGTGATTGCAAGCGATGACGGCATAGACCCGGGGGAATTTTCCGCCTTTGCTCGAACGTTGATCGAGTGGTTCCTGACCAGCATCCGATCGACGCGTTCGGCTTCTGCTCCGGGCTTTTCACTACCCTCCGTATTTTTCGGCGAAGCAAGAATGATCCGAAAATTCCGAGCTTTGTTCGTGTGTTGCCGGATCAAAGTGTGCGCTTCGTGATAACGTATTCCAGATTTACGCAAATGCACCGCAAGTCCTCCGCCCTGCCCGCGCCGCTCACAGCCCAGACCGGAGGCTCGCCATCTGGTCCGAAGCTGCATCGGAGCGTCACCGAACCAGCCATTCGTGCAGCGTGCATCATTTCATGGCTGTGGATAACCGCAGTGCGTAACCTTCCCGCCGTTCGCTGCGATGCGTCTGCAGCAAGGCGCTCGCGGTAGACAGTTAAGCCGGCCGTTACTCAGAGGATGCTGCCGGGAACGCACAGCGGCTGGTCAAGTTGTCTACTTGCGAGCCGCCACCTTTTCCGGCCATTTCCTCGCGTTCCCTATAGACAAGGACACCGCATGAATACGCATTTTCGCTCACGCGCCAGCTTTCTTGGCACTGTTACAGCTTTCCTCATTCTGGTGGCCCCGCTTGCCGCACAGGAAAACGTTGGGTCCCTTGTAGACGAACAGCTTTCGGTGCCGAACGTCTCCGCGCTCCCCGCGCCATCCGAGCGTGTAGGCGAGTATGCGGACGTGAACGGCGCACGAATCTTCTATCAAGCCGCCGGCGACGGCCCGGCCTTGCTCCTGCTGCACGGCTACCCGCTTTCGGGGGCGATGTTCGGACGCGTTCGCGCGGCGCTCGAGGACGACTGGACCGTGATCACCGTGGACCACCGCGGCTACGGGCTCAGCGACGCACCTGATGTGCCTAACTCCATCGAAGTCTATGCCGAGGATGCGCTTGCGGTGCTCGACCATCTCGGTATCGAGCAGGCAGCGATCGGCGGAATGTCGATGGGCGGTCCGATCGCGCTGTCAATGTATCAGATGGCGCCGGAACGCTTTTCGGGAATGATCCTGATCGACACCACGGCCGGTTCCGCGGGCCCGCCCGAGGCTGGACTGTGGCGCGGTGTCGAGACGGTGATTTCTGAGAACGGGCTCGCGCCCATCATGCCCGCGCTCATACCCGACATGCTCACAGGTGTGACGCGCCTCAACGAGCCTGAATACGCCGAGTACCTGACTGACATCATGCAGGGCGCCACCGACGCGGCCGGACGGGGCGGCGCCATCGCGCTGGCGGAGCGACCAGATTTCACCGACATGCTGGGTGAGATCGAAGTTCCGGCGCTGGTCATGGTCGGTATCGAAGATGCGCTCTATGCAGTGTCGGTGTCGCGCGACATGGCGGATGCGATCCCCGAGTCGACGCTCGCGATTCTGCCGGGTGGCTCGCACGCCGCGGTCTTCGAGGCGGCCGGACACGCCGCAGCGGCCATCCAGGATTGGGGTGAGACGCTTCAATAGGCGCTGTCGTTCGCCGTGTCGGTCGCTACACGTCCGACCGGGTCCGTGACGAGATCGGCCGCAGCCCCGCGAACAGACCAACGCGGAAGAGCAGACCACACATGTCAATTGCCCCGACCCCAGCCGAAGCGTTTCAGCGCGCCGCCAATGAAGGTCAGCGGCGTCTCGATCAATCGATGATCGAGTTGATTGCGACCGGCTTCATCGCGGGCCTCACCATCATCTTCGGGATGGTCGCCCTCGGCACCGTTGAAGCGCTTTTGACCGGGGCATCTCACGGCACCCGCCGGATTGCAGGCGCGCTTGCGTTTGCACCCGGCGTCGTGTTCCTGGTGGTCGGGCGCGCCGAACTGTTTTCTGAAAATTTCTTCGACCCGGTGGCGACCATCGTGGACCGGAGAAACCTCGGCATGATTGGCCTTCTTTTCCGCCTGTGGAGCGTAACTTTCCTGCTGAATCTTCTGGGCGGCGGGTTTTTCGCGTGGATCCTGTCACTTGAGGGTGCGTTACCCGACGGCGCGCCTGCGGCGCTAACCCGGGCGGCCGAGGAGATTGCAGGGCGTGGCAATCTCGTCTTCTTCGTCAAGGCCATATCGGGCGGTGCGCTCGTGACGCTGCTGTCGTTTCTGTTGCAGGCGGTAAACACTGTGAACAGTCGGATCGTCATGGCCTACATGGTCGGGTTCCTACTGACCATCGGACCGTTCGACCACGTCGTCGTGACGTCGCTGCACGTGCTGTTCGGAATTTTTCTGGATGCCCGGGTAGCAATTTGGGATCTTGCAAGGTGCCTGCTGATCGTGACGGCGGGAAATCTGGTCGGTGGTCTCGGTCTCGTTACCCTGACCCATATCGCGCAGGCGAAAGGCTGAGCCGCCGGGCCATTGGATTGGATCGCGAACGATCATTTTCGGGAGCAAGGAGCATGTTCGGGAAGCGCCCGTCGCCATTCTGTGAGGGTGCCCGCCGACACTGCGGCCGGCGAAGGTGCCCGCGCAGAAGCGGAACGTTCGCGTGGCGCCGTGCATTTTCTTTTCAAGATTCAAGCGCCAGGCAAGAAATGGAGACCATCATGTCCAACAAGGACCGCACAGACCCGGCAGCAACGCTGCCGCGAACGCCCAACGAGGAGCGCGCCGAAGTGAACGAGGCGTCCAGGACCCCCGAGAGGAGCGTCGGACAAAATCCTCGCCACCGACCTGCCCGCCCCGATCCGGAAACGGGCGAAGTCCCGGCCGGCCCCGGCGATGCCGGTCTGCAAGACCACCCAGATCGCAGTGCCGGCAGCCCCGGGACAAAGCAGATGTCGAACAAACGCTTGGGGCTTGGGCTGGGCATCGCAGCGCTGCTGGCGGTCTTGGTGTTTGCACTGATGTTCTGAGTGTCGGCCTGCCGGATGCGAAACGCGTGAAAACCTGCATTCTCTTGATCCGACGTGTCCAGAAATCGGGAACGCTGGCTCGAGCACCGTGTTGTTAGGGGACGAAGGCGGCCATGACAGTCGCTTTTGCAAGCCTAACGAAGCGAACACGATGACTATGAAGAAATTCACCTATCCGAAGACGAGTACACCTCGATTCGGTCGTCGGCGCTTCGGTCTGATCAGCCAGACGAAAACTGATTTTCCAATCAAACGTCCGGCCTGTTTCCAGCAGGCCGAAACATCCAGAGGAGAAACAACATGACTTCCAAGACCCTTTTGCACCGCACCACTGTAGGTATCGCGATGATCGCCACCCTCGCCACCACGCCGCTGGCGGCTCAGGAAAGCGGGTCATCCGGGTCCAGCGAAAGCCAGACCCAGGCCGACGCTACACAATTGATAAATCCGGATCAGCGGATCGCGTCGGTGGGTGAGACCGAGATCATCGGTTCTGACGTGAGCGAATTCATCGACAGCCTACCGCCCCGGATGCGCCAACAGCCGCCGCAAGTTTTGATATCCATGGCGGTGCAGCAGACGGTATTGCGAGAACTCTTGCTGCAGGAGGCCGAGGCGCAGAATCTCGGTGAGGATCCCGAGGTCCAGTCGATCGTCGAGCAGTCCGCTGACGTGGCCCGTGAAGACGCCATGGTCCAGGTTTACCTCGTGCGCGAGCTCGAGAATCGCGTTACCGATGAAGCGGTGCAGCAGACCTATGACGAGATCGCCGAGCAGACCGAGGAGGAGTTGCCGCCGCTCGAAGACATCCGTCTTCAGATCGAGCAGCAGCTTCAGCAACAAGCCGTTCAGGGTGTTCAGCAAGACCTCGCCGCTGACGTCGAAATAGTGTTCTACGGTCCCGATGGCGAGCCGATGGAAGCCGGTTCCGACGAAATGTCGTCGGACAATCAGTGAGATCGTGCCTCCGGTTGATTTTGCGCCGCCGCGGGCCTTATATCCCGCGGCGGCCTTTCTGTTGCCGCACCTCATCTGTCTCAAGAAGAGATGCTACGGCGTGGTTCACAGCGCTCTTGCCGATGGAGTTGCAGCTTCGCGCTGCCCATTCACCCTCCCAGAGAGAGCGTCCGCTCCTCCGTATCCTGCCAGTTCAGGCCCTGCGCGGTGAGGGTCGGCTATCGCAGGTTCGAGTCCACCGCGTAGCTTCCGCTCCGGGTTGGGAAGGTCGAGTTGATCTTGGTCCTTCTCTGAAACAGTCCGAGGGTTGGGCCGCAACGCTACTTCTGCGATGGCCTCGGCGTCGTCGTAATCGTTCTTCTGCCCTTGTTGAAAAGCTTCATGTAAATCGCCGGTATGATCCGCGGCTCGAACCCCATACCCCGCAGAGTTTGGCTGGCAAAATGGGCGCTGAGGCAAGCCTCCATCCACACGATGTATCCTGGGAGTTGCTCAAAAAAGGTATCCTTTGCCAAGCGCTTGATCTGCTTGCGCATGACCAACTGGCCCGACCTGATGAAACGTATCCTACCCGACGTCGATCCCGATGACGGCGAGGTCTTCGATGCATCCTGTCTTCTTTGCGCACATAGCCTCTGAGCCAGTGGCAATAGATGTCAAAGCCGCGGCCATCAAAATGACCGACGGGTTGCCAAGGATAGACCTATTAATCTGACCAGCCCGTCACCCTGCAAAAGGTGAGCGCCGTCCATGAACATGGAGACGGTGAGAACACCAGTCGACGAGCACAGACTAAGTCAAGAACGACAGCAAGCTTGGCGTGCTGCCGTCGAGCGACCCAGTTTGCAGGTTCACGATTAAAGGTAGTTCCTTCCCTCGGATACTAAAGGCTTATCCCTTTGGCTCCGGCCTCCCCAGATCTTGTGAGTGAAGGGTTGCCGTCGGACGGTGTTCATGCAATGTTCTGACCATGCCCTCCCGCTGGAAAACCGACCGGTCAATGTCGCGCCAAGCCTTTGAGTATCTGAAACCGCATGGGCCGGGCCAGATACACAGAGTTCATGATACTCCCGGCGGCATCGAACGAAACGCACCAAAGGATGCCTGAGCCGCAAAACCGGACTGGCCATGGCCTTCAAGCTGATGATGTCCGCCCAAAAGAAATGGCGCAAGCTCGACGGTCAAAATCGACTGCCCGAGATCATCCAGGGGATTGAGTTCCGCGACGGGCTCCGCCAACTTCAAGCCGCCGCCTGATCAAGTGTCACCAACTTCTGCGCATATCTCCACCGACCGGTGCGTTCGAGCCATGTTCCAAACTGCGGGCAAATGCCGGCATCCTGAGCCAGCAGTGGGTCAACCAAGTTCAATGGTGGTAGAATCCACGAACTTGGCAATAGGGACTAACAGGTTGAGGGGGGCCGGCCCGCTGCGAATACGACCGGACGTATCATAATGTGATCCATGGCAAGGGCAGAACCAGCCATTAAAATCCCCTGCTTCACCCAGAGGCACGCACCCCAGATGGGTGCATACACCAATCATGACCAGCCAAGTTCCTTCGGGCATATCACTCCCTTCGAACGGGAGCGCGCGGTTCTCATCCAGAGCAGGCACTTCTCCGGGCAGGTTGGCATTGCGCGCCACAGGATCAATCAGTTGCACCGCATCCGCCTCACGAGCCGCCGCGATCTCTTCCGCCGTTCGGGCTCGGATAAAGACCGGTTTGCCTTGCCATGCAACAGTAAGTTGGGTGCCAAGTTCCACCCCAGAAACGTCGACGCGAATGGAGCTCAGCGCGAGTACATCAGCGGTCGGGTTCATCTGGTTGATCAATGGCCATACGGCGGCACCAGCCGCGACAGACGCAGCGCCAGCTGTCGCATAATAAAGGAAGTCTCTACGGGTACCTGAGTCAGTGTCTTCCTCCGCCAAGTTGCTCTCCCTTAGTTACGACAGGTCAGTTGAGGACTCTCCCTCACCACAGCAACGGGCGAGAGCAACACATGTTCCAATGAAAGGCTTATCCCTTTGGCTCCGGCCTCCCCAGATCTTGTGAGTGAAGGGTTGCCGTCGGACGATGTTCATGCAATGTTCTGACCGTGCCCTCCCGCTGGAAAACCGACCGGCCAATGTCGTGCCAAGCCTTTGAGGCGAGCTTCCCTGACGAGGTAGCGTGCGCCCGGTATCTTGTTGAGCGGCGCTGGCCGGACGGCTTTGTCTATCCCGGATACGGCCACACTTCGGGGTGGGCGCTGAGGCGCCAGCGGCCGACATGGGAGTGCTCGGGCTGCGGGCGGCAGACCTCGGTGACCGCGGGCACGATCATGCACCGCAGCCATTTGCCGCTGCGGACCTGGTTCCTGGCCGCGCATATCATAGCGAGCCACTCCAACGGGATCTCGGCGCTCCAGCTCCAGGCCCAGTTGGGCCTCGGCAGCTACAAGACAGCATGGCTGCTTCTGCAAAAGCTCCGGCGCGCGATGGTTGACCCCGATCGGAGCCTCCTGCAAGACCTCGTCGAGATCGACGAGACCGAAATGCCCTTCCGCTCAAAGCACGATCCCGTCGACCGCCCCAAGGGTGGAAGAAGCCCCGTGGGCAAGATTTTCGTCGTTGGGGCAGTTGAATTATCGGAGGACGGGAAGCCCCGTCGCATCCGGCTCGAGCACATCACGAACGGGTCGCGGGACACCCTGCATGGCTTCATCGGTCGATCCGTCGAACCCGGAGCGCACATCGTTACCGACGGCTGGCTCGGATACGAAAACCCGCTGGCGAACACTCACGAGGTCCGCGTCGTCACGGGTCGGAAGGCGCACGACCTCCTACACTGGGTCCACCGCGTCTTCTCGAACTTCAAGCGATGGGCCAAGGGCACCTTCCACGGCCTCCGGAAGCGCCACGTGCAGCGCTACCTCGACGAGCTCGTGTTCCGATGGAACCGCCGCCGACACATGCACGGCGCCTTCGACAGGTTGCTCGGGATAGGGGTCGACCTTGCCCCGGCCACGTATCGCGACTTCGTCGCGCAGCGCGTCTGAGGCGAAAACCAGCCGGGCACACTGCTACCACCGCTCCGTCAAAGCCTTCTTCACCCCGATTACAGGCCGAAACCAGGATTCACAGGCTGCCCGGACAAATCAACATGTAGAGAAACCGGCTTCACAGGGATAAGCCTTAGGATACTAAGCAAAGAAAATGCGGCAGATCGAGCTGCCGCATTTTTATCGATTTTAAAGAAGGTTCATTTATGGTTCAAATTCTGTCTGAACCTGATCCTATTCCATTCCTTCGACGATCGACTCCGCACAGGAATCGGCCACCTCCGACTGATACTTCTCGCTCACGTTGCTGACCCAGCCGGCCTCGATCACGAAGTCGTCGCGCTGATAGCTTGATTCTTCTTTCAGCAACGCAATCTGTTCAGGCTGTTGTTCGGCCTTGGCTACGCATAGCGGGGTGAACGCCCGAACGACGGCCGACTCTGCGCCGGCCGATCTCATCTCGACCGCCGTGCCGCCGGTCACCCATCCGCCCCAGGAAAAACCGATGATCATCGCGACGATTGCACCGCCGACTGCACCCCAAAGGGCAGGTTTCGTAGCTTCTGGAAGTTTCATTGTCGTTCTCCTATCTTAATTTAATGTCTCGTCACGCGGTTTGAGTACCAACACGAGATCTTGGACCCAAGTCGTGTTCCGGCCCTTATCTCTGAGAGGGCTAACACCGGTAAAATTTTAGCACACCACTGGTATTTTTGTGATTGATTGCCACGCGCGCGATACAAAGTCCGCAGTGGCACGCCATTAGATTCACGGCAGTGAAGCTCGAAACACAGTTCAAGCCCATCTTCTTAACCGGTGGCGAACCCCCAGGTGGCTGTCGACGTAAACGGTCGGGGTGGAGCATGGGGATTTTCTACAATACCAAAGCGCTAACCAGCATCATCGCACCCCACGATGCGGCCGCGAGGTGAAGCGTCAGAAACCCGCGCAAACATACCCGCCCTTGGTTGCATCAATTGCTGCGCGATCCCTTCAGGCGATCGACCTTCGTTTGCACGCAGCCCACCATAACATAACTCACGCCCAGCTCACAGTTCCTCAGCTCGTAGAGGGTGCGCAATAATCCAGTTTGCTTCAAAACGGGCTTCTCTGCATCAACGGGAACGGAAGGCTCTACGCCGGGTTGTTCAACACAAATGGGGGTCTGTCGCCGATGGCGCGCCGTTCGCGGCCAGTTTCAATTCAATGATATTGGGCGAATATGAAGGAGAGTACTATGACAAACCAATTGCTGCATCATACTGTTTTCGCGGGCGCCTTGGCGATCTGCTTTACGATCGCCGGCGCGTCGTCGCAGGCGCAAGACGCGCAGATGACGCCCCCAAGCGATTTCACGGCCATCGTGGAAGAGCTCAGCCCAGCAGTCGTCGGCATCACTGCGCGTGGCATGGCACCGCCGGACCGTGCTGTCCCGGAAGGTGGGCCTTTCGGAAATCCTGGCCCGTTCGGCCAACAACCCGGCCAGCAGGCGCCAGAGCGAGAAAGAGTGGCGGGCGGATCCGGCTTCATGATTAGCGAAGACGGCTATTTCGTTACAAACAATCACGTCGTTGAAGGCGCCTCCGAACTTGAGATTCGTCTCGCGGATGGCACGATGCGTGAGGCGGAGCTGATTGGCACGGACCCTGCAACCGACATCGCGGTCCTTCGGGTCGCTGATACGGACGATATCGCCGTTGCTCCTTGGGGCGACAGCGATGCAATGGAACCCGGAACCTGGACGATTGCCATTGGAAGTCCCTTCGGGCTTGGCGGCACTGTCACGGTCGGCGTGCTGTCGGCCAAGTCTCGCGTGATTGGTGCGGGACCCTACGATGCGTTTCTGCAAACCGATGCCTCAATCAATTCGGGCAATTCGGGTGGGCCGCTCTTTAACACGGATGGTGAGGTCATCGGCGTCAATACCGCAATCTTCTCGCCCGGCGGCGGCAATGTCGGGATCGGCTTTGCCGTGCCGTCCAGCATCGCGCAGGGCGTGGTGCAGCAACTGATCGAGACAGGGGTGGTCGAGCGCGGCTTTATCGGCGTGAGCTTGCAGGGCATCAACGAGGCCCTTGCACGCGCTCTCGAGCTTGACGGCACCGAGGGCGCCATCGTTTCGGGGGTAGAGCCTGGCGCACCGGCTGCGGTGGCGGGTATTCGTGAAGGCGATGTGATTCTTTCCCTCAACGGCCAGCCCGTTGAAGATCCGCGCGAAATCTCTCGCAGGGTTGCGGATATCGCGCCCGGATCAGAGGTGCCCATCACGATCTTTCGCGACGGTGAGCGCATCGAGGTCACATTGACATTGAGCGAGCGCACGCGTGCGTCAGAAAACGACGAGGCCATGCCCCCCGAGGGCGAGATGATGGGCGTCAGCGTCTCTCCGGTGCCTGAACTGGTGCGCCGCAATCTTGGCCTCGAAGAAGGTCAGGCGCTCTTCGTGCAGGGCGTGCAGCCCGGCAGCCCCGCCGCGAAGGCGGGTATCATGAAGGGCGACGTGATCCGCAGTGCTTCAGGTCAGGATGTGGCAACCGTCGAGGCGCTTTCGAGCGCATGGGCGAAGGCACGACAAGCCGAACGTCCGCTTCTGCTTCGCATCAACCGAAATGGCAAAGGGGTATTCATTGCCGTCGAGGCGGCGCCAGAAGACGCAGCGCAGAGCGAGTAGAGCAGACCCGCTCGGTGGGCACGCGCGCGAACTAAGCGAGGTTCGGGATCAGCTCGAAGCATCGGCACAAGGCGATGGCGACACCAAGGCTGAGGTGATTGAAAGCCGGGACGCAAATCCTTCGCCATGCAGATGCTTGTCTTGCCGTTGATCTCCAGCTCGCCCACGAGGAGCGCGATCACGCCGATTACAGCTGCGCTTGGCGGTTGAGCCGCCTCTGAATTAGACCAAGGGACTTCGCGGGGGGCAGGTCATCGCGCGTTGAAAACTGAGGAACGCATGCAGAGAATTCGTGTTGTTAAGGGACGACAGCGAGCATGATGGCCGCTTTCTCAAACTAAACGGAGTAAATTCCATGAACATGAAGAAACTCATCAACCTGCGCTCAGCTATGCTGACCACAGCCCTCCTTATCCCAGCTGCCTCTTTCGGTCAGGCAGAGCAATGGGAGTATACCGATTGGGACAACGACGGAAACCTCGAGCTCTCGAGTCGGGAGTTCCAAACCGGCTTCGCTGAAACCGGCACTTTCGATGCTTGGGATCGTGATGGTGACGCGGGTTTGAACGAAGGTGAATTCGCCACCGGAATGTTCGCCGACTGGGACACTGATAACGACCTGGAAATCACCGAAGAAGAGTACGACATCGGCGCTGAGCGCTGGTACGGGGCTGACTACAACACCCCTTACACCGACTGGGACGCTGACGGCTCCGGGAACATTGACAGGACCGAGTTCGGGGCAGCGTGGGATAACGACTATTACACGCAATGGGATGCGGATGGCGACTCTCTGCTGTCCGAGGATGAGTACTCGACCGGAATTTACAACTCTGCAGATCTGGACGCCGATCAAGTCATCACCGTCGAGGAAGAGGGTTGGTTTGAAGGCTGGTTCGATGGCGACGACGTGACCGCAGAAATCGAGGAAGTTGGCGACGTTTACTGAACGCCAGTCGATTATCTGAGCCTTAGGCCTTTCGAATGCCCCGCATCGCTGACTGATGCGGGGCAATTAATTTTTCATTTCTTGCGATTGGAAAAGCCGGATAAAGATCATTCCAAAGTCAAAAAGGGGCCATTGGTAAAACCTGTCTGCAGCGAGCCGAATTAGTCGCCGTTATTTTGAAAGTCTCTGGCCATCTCGATCGATTTTTCTGCTTCCGCAAGATCGCCGGTATGCAGCGATGGTGCCTTCTGCACGGCACTTGGTGCATGGCAGAGGGTAGTGACGACAGCAAGATGGTCGGATCCAAAATCCGGCAATCTTTCAAAGCTTTGCAATCTCAACTGCTGCTGGAACAAGATGTGATCAAGCGGCCAAGAGATCAGATAGTTTTGGGTGTCATAGGTCGCGAAGAAACCGCGTCCAACCCGGGGGTCAAGCAAGACGCCGATGCGCATCGCGCGGCGCGTGACCCGTTCCCATGGAACTGCGTTAAAGTCACCCGCGACGATCGTCGCGACATCTGCCTCACGCGCCAATAACGCTGCCTGCAGCAAGTGCGCGTCCCGCATGGTCGTGGGTTGAGACCACGCCAAGGGCGGCTTTGGATGAAGACCGATGAAATTGATCGTATCCCCACCGCGCAGCGTGATCTTTGTGACGGCGGTCGGCGTGTCAGAGTCGAAGAAATACCGAAACTCTGGCTCAATCAGATTCAATTTTGAAAAAAGGTGCATGCCGTAGAAGCTATCGCCCTCGGGGATGCTTTGCCTGCGGTGGGGAAACCGATCGTGCAGTGCTGCAAGCCGCGCATCCCACCAAGCGTCAGTTTCCATGATGAGCAACAGATCAGGGTCAACTTCTGTAACCTGGTCCAGAAATGCATCTGCGGCGTCATTTTCCCGCTTCACGTTCGCAACCATGATGCGGAGGCTTTGGTCTTCCTCGCACTCCTCATGTGCGATCAACGTCTGCTCAACCAATTGAGAATAAGGGTGAAGCTTATAGGCTTGATAAGAAAGTGCGCCCACGGCACTGAGCAGGACAAGCCATGCTGCCACCGTTGGCCACCCCCGAAGCCCGATGTACGATGCCAGCAGAACACTTACAGCGACAGCGAGCTGCAAGCGTGGAAAGTCCATAAACCGGATCCACCAGATGTTTGACTCGATCAAGGGCACGAATGACACAATGGTCAGTGCGACCAAGGCCGCAAGGACGATGAAAGCTGCTATTTTTCGATATCTGCCTTTTTGGCGACCCAAGTCATTTTCCTTCGACTGAACGGTGCGTGATCGGCGTGTCGCTGCCAGCCGCCGCGCGTTACTACCGGAATGCCTCCGGTTGCCGCATACCCAGCAGCCTCGTCTTTGTTGGCGCTCGACCGCGCAGGTCCGAGCAGGATGGCGCTGGCGCGAAAAGTTAGTTGAGCACGTGATCCAGCACACGGAGAGGCAGAGCTAATGCGACGGGTTCTGCCCCGCATATCCTTGGACATCCATTCCGTGAGCATCAAGCAAAGCATCAGCGCCGAACGCCGCGGGCGATCAACGGGTCCAATCGGTCGAAACCGCCCTCACCGAGGATCACGGAAACGTCTCCAGAGGTCTCAAGAATGACCGCGCGCACGTCTTCTCCTGAGGTCGCACCGGCGGCCCGGAGTTGTGAGGCAAGGTCATCCTCGATCAATCCCGCGCGGCTGAGATTCTCCCGCAGCACTTCGGTGCCGTCCATAAGCAGCAGTGGCTTGTTGTCCACGAGCGCGTGACCCCAGCTTTGACGCCGCGCCAAGCTGACCGTCGCCTGCACCGCAAGCAAGCCCGCAATCGCCGCGAGCCCGCTCCAGAGTGGCAGCGCTCCGATCGCCGCAGAAGCAAGAAGCGAGCCGATCGCGATGGTCGCCGCGAAGTCGTAACCCGAGAGCATCGTGAAGCTTCTGAGCCCAGCGATCCGGCTGAATAGGATGACCGCCAAATAGCTCAGTGCGATGCCTACAATCGGTTGAATGACGCCGCTTGTCTCGGTCCCGAACACGCCTGCTGTCCTTTGATCAGTTTCAGGGGATAGGTGCACGCTTGATCGAAACCAATGATCGGGTGCGAATTTTCGATCACGTTTACGGCTTACCCTGATTGGCTCACGCTTCGTTCTTCAACCGTGGCCACAGCATAACGTTCCCTGCGACAATCTTTCGAAGAATTCGATGGCGATCGTTATGGAAATCTCAGCTGCTTCATCCGGCGGTGATCGTCATCTGGTCGATGGTTAAGTCAATGATCGACGGCCCGCGCAACGCGCGGGCCGCCGCTTTGCAAGGCTTACCACCAGCCGCTATCGACTTCTTTGCGTGACTCGAGTTGCTCTTCGGAAAGTGGGGTCACGAAGGCCAGATCCCCGTAGTTGTCTTCGATGGATCCGCCGACGGTCTTCAGGTCGGTGATATCAATGACGACATGCGCGTCGCCGATGTCGAGCCAGCCACCGACCTCGGCGATCACGCCAACGAGCTTGCCGTCACGTGAAAGCACGATATCCGAGATCTCGCCGATTTCTTCCCAGTCCGTATCAAGCGTTTCGTAGTAGTCAGTATCGCCCCACGCGGTCTCATCATATTCCATGTATTGGGTGTAGATGTCGGCGCCAATGATGTTCTCGGCGCGGATGAAGCGATCGCTCAGTTCGTTGTCTACGACACCGCTATAGGCACCCATATCCGTGTTCATGTGTGTTTCTGACTGCGCCATACCGGCAACGCCGGATGCAAGGGCAAGGGCCAGGGCAGAAGTGGTTAGTCGTTTCATGATAGAACTCCCTTTTGTTAAGTACCCTTCAAGAACAACTTTACTTCAATCTCGTTCCATTATGTGACTGCGCGCTGTTTCGCATATATCGGGCACAGAGAAGGTCCAGAAACCGCCCTCCCGGTCCACCGGACACCGAGACGATACCAGTCAGGTGTGCACAACAATCCTAATCGGATCAGCCATCGGCTATCTTGCCTTTTAATCAGATCTCGGAACCTTTGCCGCTACACTCACGTTAAGTCCTATAAAGGCGAGCGGGTTCGCCGTTCGTCCAAATCGATGGCCGCGTTCAACGACCGCCGCCTAAGAGGAGGACCTTATGAAACATATTATCACACCTATTTTCGTATCAGCAGCGCTATGCACTTCCGTGCCGGCCCTGGCAGCCACAGACGCCGAGCAGGACATGATGGGATTTTGTGCTGGCGCGCTCACGCCCATTGACAAGAATCAGGACGAAAAGCTGAGTGCCGAAGAGATTGAAGCGGGGGCGACTGCACGCTTTGAGGAGATGGATGCGAACAAGGACGGTTCGATCCAGCGTGAGGAATACGTGAAATGCATGAAGGACGCCCGCGACGCCGAGCAGCAGCGAGCAGCAGAAGGCGAGGAAAGCGGCGAATATGATATCGGTGAATGGAGCGATATTTCAGACGATGACCAAATAACTGCCGCCGACTATGCAAAAGTCACGGAAAAGGCATGGGCCGAGAACGACGAAGCAATCAAAGACGCGACGGCCCGCATGTCCGAAGAAACCTCCGATAGCGCAGAAGGCTTCGCGCATGCGGCAACTCAGCGCTTCAAGTCACATGACGCCAACGGTGACGGCATCATCACGCAGCAGGAATATGAGACACCTGCGCGTGAGGCCAAATACGACGATCAAGCGCTGGAACGCCGTTTCGACGATATGGACACCGACGAATCCGGCGCGATATCGCCACAGGAATATAACGGCGCCGCCGCATGGGGGCGTGGCGCGTTGGTTGCTGGCGACAGCGCTGATGAAAGCGCCACTAACAGTGCCGAGGCTGGGAACGGCGACGGTGTATCAATTTTGCGCTACTATATCCTGACACATTGATCCAACCTAAGGAAAGTCCAAGAGGTCAAACACCCCGCTGGCTTTGCCCGGCGGGGTGTTTGACGTCAGATCACTGAAGGAATTGACGGGCTGGCCTTCACGCACGGTGGCCCCGGCCTTGATGGCGCGTGCTGTGGCTCGGCCTTGGTCAAGCGCCGCTTTCATGCGCGCTGCCGTTTCCGGATGACGAGGCATGGCCCGCTCCATCGGCGTGGCGNGCTCGGCCTTGGTCAAGCGCCGCTTTCATGCGCGCTGCCGTTTCCGGATGACGAGGCATGGCCCGCTCCATCGGCGTGGCGCAGGGCGATCTCATAATGCTCGACCGCTTGCGCAAGCGAGGTCAGCGCGGCGTTCTTGCTGCCGGGTGCGCCGATTTCGATCATCAGCGCTTCGGCCTCTTCGACAAGCCTCACCATGGGGCCGTACTTCTTGGCCTTGGCGAGCTTGCCAAGGCTTGCGAAGATCTCTTCGAGCAGAGCGAATTGTTCACTCGTTCCATTGCTATGCTGCAGCGGCGCGCGGTTCGGCTCTGGATCGCCGATCATGCTTTGCATCTGTGGCTGCGCCTCGTGCATCTTGCGCTCGGCGTAGAGAACGTCTTTCAAGGTGTGCAGGCACAGGTCGTCCAAGGTGTCGGTTTTCATGAATTTGCTCCTGAATTTCGGTCTGATGCGCTGTGAGCGCGGGCGGCAATGTCTCTTGCCTGTCAGTTGCCATGATCCAGGGTTCGCGTCGTTCGACGCTTCCCCCTGTCGGCATCGGCCTGAGGCGCTGGAACGAGCGTTTTGAGGTACGCGTTGACCCTGAGGCGCAGTTGCGTCTTTTTGCGCTGGACTTCGTGGTCGCGCATCTCCTCGAGGGTCTGAATGAAAACATTTGCTTGTGTTTGCGGCAGCATGGTGAGTTTCCTTTCGGGTTGCAGCGGAGCGCAGGAGCCGAAACAGACGACCAGCCAGCGCAGCAGAGCGATAACGATCATTGGGCACAATGCGGTCCGCGGGTTATGTGAAAGATCACGAGGGCTGACCCGGTGGGCAGTGCCGATCCGGCACCGTCCCAAGGCATCATGCCTTCGGGCCTCGATCCGGGGTGTTGAATGAATTTTGCTCCGCCCGATTGAGGTGCCATCCGGGGGGCGGTCCTTTGGCTCGCCCGAGTGGTTCAAGCGATCAGGGCGCGCAGTCAGCCAAAGCCGACGACAGTTGCCCCAACCATGTAAACGATCCGGCTAATGTGCAGTCCTTTCAACTGGTCACAGCACCTGCCCCTCCCAAGTGTCGTCATGGTTCGAAAGCATGGCGCGCTTTTACACGCGCCCAGCCAGCAAGGCGCGGCGATCGTCCGTTGCGAATGGGCAGTCAGGTGTTCTTGGCCACAGTGATGCATCAAGGGGAAGAGAGCCTCCAATTGCGTCGAGCGAAGTCCTGAATGCCCGGTCTCGAAGTGCCCCCATCGAGACTCGTGGACACGAAGCAACATTACGTTCTGACGCAGGGGCCACATAGGGTCGGAATCTACTCATCAGGGGGAAAGGGTTGCACCAAAGGCCAGCGGAACACCACCGTACAAACAGGCCGGACAGACGACAGTACTGACGAAAACGACCGCTGAAATTGCCAAAAAACTCTTGCAATGCAGGAGCCACCCACAGACGCCGCTCACTGACGTATTCATTGCTGCAATGCAGCTTCACCACACAGGACGTTCATGCATCGCAGAGCATTTTCAAAGGTGGCGCGGAACCGCAGCAGCGCTTCCTTGGGGATTACGGCAACGTAAGCCGGCGTGCGGAACATGCGCGTCTCGCATCAGTTGAAAGTAGGCGTTGCCGCGGTACCCAAGGCCTAATAATGGTCCCTTCTCGTTCCGTGTGGGTAGTCGGGCGCACCGGTGCTTGAGCCGCTCCCATATTTCGTGCCTTCGGTAGGCGCGTCCGACGCGGAGACCTCAGCCATCGC
>NZ_JBAPKZ010000037.1:0-30877 GCF_037083805.1 Roseovarius sp. D0-M9
TGCGATGGCTGAGGTCTCCGCGTCGGACGCGCCTACCGAAGGCACGAAATATGGGAGCGGCTCAAGCACCGGTGCGCCCGACTACCCACACGGAACGAGAAGGGACCTAATAAATTCTTATAGATCATCTGGCTCTGAACATTAAGATTATTCATAAATGTAAAGTAGGACTTCACACCTACGGCGCCGACAATCTGGTGAAAATGCCCGGTGTTTATTAGTGGATCAACCATTCGGTAGTTAAAATCACTGAAGTCAAAGTTGAAGTCATATTCATTTTGCTGACCAGACACAAAACGACTTTTCTTTCTCAAAATTTCTGCTTCCAGCGTCTTGAGGACCTCTGCGTTTATTTCAATTTCGACGAGAAATAGCTTCTTTGCCTTGCCTCTCTGAGATCTGCTTATGATGTAGTGAAAAAGAAATTGTATCAGCGCACCAGCTACAACACCCAAGAACAGCCAAAAAGACTGTTGAAAGGCTGTAGAGGTCAGGAAATCACTCACCCAAAACCCCCTCAAACTCCCTCCATTCCCCCTTGCTCATCCCCGAATTCTCCTGCGTCACGGTCTCCCCTTTCAGCATGCGGCGCACGCAGTCCAGCGCGGTAGCCGATAGCTGCGCGCCGCCCATGCGGTAATCCTCGAAGGCTTTGTAGGCGAAGGGCACCCAGTCGGCGACGATCTTGCAGATCTCGTCGGCATAGACGCGGATCTCGTATTGGGCGTGGTTGTCCGCGCGCAGACGCAGGAAGTGCAAGAGGTTGTGCAGGTCGACCTTCCAATACCATTGCGTATAGATGTTGGCGGGCAGGTTCATGCGGGCCAATTCGCGCGCGAGGCCCTGCTGCCCCTCGGTCGAGATCATTTCCTCGTAATGGTCATAGGCGCGCATCGCGTCGTCTTGCAGGAATTTCAGCACGCGCTGCGCCTCGTCGCCTTCCAGCACCTCGCCCCGGCCCTGATTGTTGACCACCGATTGCGCATTCAGCGCATCGGGTGCCGGGATATAGAACTCACGGTCCAGGATCGAATAGCGGGCCGAGTATTCATTGACGTTGGCCGTGCGGTGGCGGATCCACTGGCGCGCGACAAAGACGGGCAGTTTGACGTGCAGCTTGATCTCGCACATCTCGAAGGGGGTCGAATGCCAGTGCCGCATCAGGTAGCGGATCAGCCCCTCGTCGTTCTGCACCGATTTGGTGCCCTTGCCATAGCTGACGCGCGCGGCCTGCGTGATCGCGGCATCATCGCCCATGTAGTCGATCACCCGGACAAAGCCGTGATCGAGCACCGGGTAGGCGGTATAAAGATGCGCCTCCATCCCCTGTGCGGTGGCGCGCAGGGTGCTCTGCGGCTCGGCGCGCTGCGCTTCGATTTCGGCGGTCTGCTCGGGGGTGAGGGGCATGGGCGGGATCCTTGGCGCGGTATGGGGTTGGATTGAGTCGGCGTTATCCATATCTAGCCGGAGCGGCCCTAAAAAGGCCAGCGGGCTAGACGGGACAGCGTTTCCCCCTAAGCTATAAGCAGAATTCAGAAGGAGACCGCCATGACGACACGCTATCTGCACACGATGGTCCGGGTGAAGGATCTGGAAAAGACGATGGCCTTTTTCGAGCTGCTGGGCCTGCGCGAGGTTCGGCGCATGGATAATGAGGGCGGTCGATTTTCCCTTATTTTCATGGCGCCCGAGGGGCAGGAAGACTGCCCGGTCGAGTTGACGTATAACTGGGATGGCGACGACCAGCTGCCCGATGACAGCCGCCACTTCGGCCATCTGGCCTATAGCGTCGACAACATCTATGACATGTGCGCGCATCTGCAAAAGAACGGCGTGACGATCAACCGCCCCCCGCGCGACGGCTACATGGCCTTTGTGCGCAGCCCAGACAACATTTCCGTCGAGCTGTTGCAGGCGGGCGATCCGCTGGACAAGGCCGAGCCTTGGGCCAGCATGGAAAACACGGGCCATTGGTAGGACGCGCGGCCTCCGCAGGCGGCGCGGCGGCCCTGAGTGCCGCACTGCTTCTTGGCGCGCCTGTGGCAGCGCAGGCGCAAGCCCAGTGCCGGCTGGCGCTGGTTCTGGCGCTTGATGTGTCAGCGTCGGTGGATGCACAGGAATACGATCTCCAGCGCCTCGGGCTTGCCGCGGCGCTGGACGCGCCTGACGTCCGCGAGGCAATCCTGCGCGGTCAGGGCGGGGCGGTGGCGCTGTCGGTTTTCGAGTGGTCCGGGCGATTTCAGCAGCAGATGCATCTGGACTGGACCTTTCTGACCACCCAAGGCGACATTGACCGCGCTGTGGTGACACTTGGCAACGTCACCCGCAGCTACGAGGGTTTTCCGACCTCCGTGGGCCAGGCCCTGGGATATGCCGCGTCGTTGCTGCGGCGCGGGCCGGAGTGTGATCGCAAGGTGATCGACATCTCTGGCGACGGCATCAACAACTATGGATACGGACCACGGGCGGCCTATCGGCATTTTCCCCTGAGGGATGTGCAGGTCAACGGTCTGGTCATCCTCGGGGACGATCCCGAGGTCGAGGCGTTCTATCGCCGCGAGGTCATGCGCGGGCCGGGCGCCTTTGTCGAGCGGGCCGCCGGGTTCGAGGGGTTTCGCGCGGCGATGACGCGCAAGCTGTTTCGCGAGATCAATGACTTGATGCTGGGCGAGGTGGATGCGCCGCGCCGGTCACCGCATGGCTAGAGGCGCGGCTTTGGCATTCTGCGCCATGCTGCTGGCAAGCCCTGCGCAGGCCGCCTGCCGCCTCGCGCTGGCACTCGGCCTCGATGTGTCCGGCTCGGTCGATGCGCAGGAATATCGGCTGCAACTCGACGGTGTCGCGAGCGCATTGATGCATCCCGAGGTGCAGGGCGCGATCTTTGGCATGCCGGGGGCGCATGTGTCGCTCGCGGTCTACCAATGGGGCGCAGAGGACCAGCAGCACGTGCTGCTGAGCTGGACAGATCTGCATACGCCCGGCGATGTGGCACGCGCGGCCAACAACCTGCGCGCCGCCAACACCCGCTTTGAAAATCCCTATACAGCGCTTGGCGCTGCCATGACCTACGGGGCCGCTTTGCTGCGACAGCGGCAGGACTGCTGGCAGCACACGCTCGACATCTCCGGTGACGGGCCATCGAATTCCGGCCCCGCGCCGCAAAACGTGCTGCGCGATCCGCGCGCGGGCATTACCGTCAATGCGCTGGTCGTCAATCCCGGCGGGCGCGACAATGTCACCAAGGATCTGTCGCAAACACGCACCCTGCTCGACCATTATCGCGCGCATGTGCTGCGCGGCCCCGGTGCGTTTACAGAAACTGCCCGTGATTTTCGGGATTTCGAGGCCGCGATGACACGCAAGCTCCTGCGCGAGCTGCGCCCGGCAGCCCTGTCACTGGACGCAAACGCACCTCAGTAGATGTAGCGGATCTGATCCGCCCAATAGCGCTCGACCCGGCGCAGCGATGCGGCAATCTGGTCGATCCCGTCTGCGCCCAGTACGCCGTTGGACTGCAGCCCGTCAGCGTGTCGGCCAAAGAGTTCGGTCACGACATCGCGGATCTCGCGCCCCTTTTGCGTCAGGCGCACCCTGACCGAGCGGCGGTCGATCTCGCACCTTTGGTGGTGCATATACTCCATCTCGACCAGTTTCTTGAGATTGTAGCTGACGTTGCTGCCTTGGTAGTAGCCGCGCGACTTCAGCTCGCCCGCAGTCACCTCGTGATCGCCGATGTTGAAGAGCAGCAAGGCCTGAACGGCGTTGATGTCCAGCACGCCGACGCACTCGAATTCGTCCTTGATCACGTCCAGCAAAAGGCGATGCAACCGCTCGACCAGTGACAGGGCGTCCAGATATCCGGCCATGAAGCCCTGATCATGGGCGTCGGGCGCAATGGATTTATGCATGCTCATTTCTCTCTCCGTGCAAAACCTGCTCGAGAGAGAAACTGACCCAAATTGCCGAACAATCGGTTAAACCACGCTCGTAAAACGTTTTTACCGATAAAATGCTATTTATTTTCCGCAAAACCGCGCAGTGTGCGCATAGGATCGGATCATGCTGTATCCGGCAGTGCGGCGATATCGTCGATCAGCGCGCCATACTGTGCGGGCGGCGCAACCTGACCACTGACCCACTGATAAAGATCCTGATCGTTTTCTTCGAGCAGGGCGTCATAAACGTCCAGCTCGGCATCGCTGAGATCATGCAGCCGCGCGCGAACAAAGCGCATCATCAGGATGTCCATTTCGCGAATGCCCCGCCGCATCGACCTCATCGTCAGTCGGCGCAGGCGGATGTCGCGCGGCTCTGATACCGGGGCCGCCGGCATGGGGATATCAGGCATCATCTTCTTTCAGCAGGCCGTGCAACTCCACTTCCACGCGGGCCAGCCGCTCGGCGTTCAACTGCATCTGGGCCGAAATTGCCCGGATCTCATCAAGCAGCATATGCGCGCCGCGCACATAGCTGGTGGCCTCGCTCGGATCGCCGGGCCCATCGCCCTCGCCGGTCAGCAACCACAGCAGTGACACGTTCAGAAGGCCCGCCAGCATCGACAGGCGCATCGCCCGAGGCCCGCGCACGTCGTTTTCCCAATCCTCGAGTGTCTTCTTCTTGACGCCCAGCCGCTTGGCCAGTTGCGCTTGGGTCATGTTGGCCAACTCGCGTGCGCCTGCCAGACGGTCCCCAAATGTCGTCGCATCGGGGTCGAACCATTTTTCGGTGGTTTCTTCGTTCATCTTTGCCGTCTCCCTCGGAGTTGCCGTTATCGCGCTTGATCCGTGTTACATGGCAACCTAGAACAGCAGCGCCGAACTTTCAAATCCGGAGACCGACATGATCACCCTGTCCGCGACATTATCGCGCGTGAAACCCTCGCCCACCATCGCCGTCAGCACCAAGGCGCGCGAACTCAAGGAGGCCGGGCGCGATGTGATCGGCCTCGGCGCCGGAGAGCCGGATTTCGACACGCCCGAGAACATTCGCGAGGCGGGCAAACGCGCCATCGACGAGGGCAAGACGCGCTATACCGCGCCCGACGGCATCCCCGAACTCAAGAAGGCGATCTGCGCCAAGTTCAAGCGGGATAACGGCCTCGATTATGCCCCCGCGCAAGTCAGCGTCGGCACCGGCGGCAAGCAGATCCTCTATAACGCCTTCATGGCCACGCTGAACCCCGGCGACGAGGTGGTCATCCCCGCGCCCTATTGGGTCAGCTACCCCGACATGGTGCTGCTGGCGGGCGGCGAGCCTGTCTTTGTAGAGGCCAGCATGGACACGGCCTACAAGATCACCGCCGATCAGCTTGAGGCGGCGATCACGCCGAAAACCAAGTGGTTCATCTTCAACTCGCCGTCGAACCCGACCGGCGCGGGCTATACCTGGGACGAGCTCAAGGCGCTGACGGACGTGCTGCTGCGCCACCCCCATGTCCTCGTGATGACGGACGATATGTATGAGCATCTGGTGTTTGGCGATTACAAATTCTGCACCCCAGCCGAGGTCGAGCCAAAGCTCTATGACCGCACCCTCACCTGCAATGGCGTGAGCAAGGCCTATGCGATGACGGGCTGGCGCATCGGCTATGCGGCAGGCCCACAGGAGATTATCAAGGCGATGGGCAAGATCCAGAGCCAGAGCACGTCCAACCCCTGCTCGATCAGCCAGTGGGCGGCCGTCGAGGCGCTGAACGGCACGCAGGATTTCATCCCCAGGCATAACGAGATTTTTCAGCGCCGCCGCGACATGGTCGTATCCATGCTGAACGAGGCCAAAGGGATCGAATGCCCGATGCCCGAAGGCGCGTTCTACGTCTATCCGTCCATCGCGGGCTGCATCGGCAAGACAGCGCCCAGCGGCACCAAGATCACAGATGACGAGGTCTTTGCGACCGAACTGCTTGAGGACAAGGGCGTAGCCGTGGTCTTTGGCGCTGCCTTCGGCCTATCGCCAAACTTCCGCGTCAGCTACGCTACCTCGGACGAGGCGCTCAAGGAGGCGTGCTCGCGCATTCAGGATTTCTGCAAGAGCCTCAGCTAGGCATTCAGGAGGACGCGGAACATGGCCGGAGAGCTGCCCGATTATTACTTCAGGGTGCGCGAAAACGGCGCCTTCGTGTTCCGCGTCGATACCCAGAACCGCCAGCGGCGGATCGACCTCGATCAGATCGCCGTCGTCAACATTCGCAAGGGCGAGATTAAGCCCCATGGCGAGCGTGAGTTGACCGAAGAGGACACAGCCGTCATCCGCGACTGGATGGCCGAGCGGCTGGAGCTTCTGGAATACCGCGATATCGACGACATTCACCGCGCAGTCGACTATCTCAACACCACCGCTCAATGGGCGCAGACCAGGGCCAGCGATGAGCAACTTGAGGCGGTGACAGACGCGCTGCTTCTGGCGATGCACGATCTGCGCACGGTTCTGGTGCGCAAGAAGGCGGACCGGCTGCTGAGCGAGGGCTGATCCCTCAGACCAGCCAGCGCCCCGTACAGCGCCAGAACCGGAGGCCCAGCAGGGCCGATGCGGCGGCAAGGCCGATGGCCAGCCCGATCCAGACGCCGACCCCGCCCAAGCCCAAGGGAAAGCCCAAGAGGTAGCTGGCCGGGATCCCGATCACCCAATAGCTGATTCCGGCGATAACCATGGGCGCGCGCGTGTCGCGCACCGCCCGCAAGAGGCCCAGCGCCATGACCTGCCCCGCGTCCGCCAGTTGGAACAGCGCGGCCGCCGCCAGAAGCCCGACCCCGATCGCCAGCACCGCCGCGCGGTCAGGATCGTCCGGCCCTATGAAGCCGGACATGAGCACGCCCGGCATCAGCAGGAACGCTGCCACCGTCAGCAATGCAAACACCCCCGACAGGCCCACCGCCACCACCGCCCCCGAACGCAGGGCGCTCTTGTCGCGCCGACCGTAGGCCTGCCCGGCGCGCACGGTGGCCGCATTGGACAGCCCCAGATGGATCATGAAGGCCACCGACGTCAGCTCCAGCGCGATGCCATGCGCCGCGAGCTGGACGGTGCCCAGCCAGCCCATCATCACCGAGGAGGCAGCGAACAGTCCCGTTTCGGCCAGATTTGTGATCCCGATGGGCCAGCCCAGTCGAAACACGTCGCGCAGCGCCTCCCAGTCGGGGCGCCAGACGCGCACAAAAAGGGAATGTTCGGGCGTGGCAATCGCCACATAGACGCCCAGCGCGATAAGCGTCGCCGAGGTCACGCCCAGCGACGCGATGGCCGCGCCGCGCACGCCCATTTCAGGCATGCCCAGATTGCCGAAGATCAGCGCATAATTGACGAGCGCATTCAGCGCGACGGCCGCAAGCGTCAGCCACAGCACCACCTGCGTGCGCTCCAGCGCGGCAAGGTAGGACTTCAGGACCATGACCATCAGGGCCGGGACGATAGACGCCCCCGCGATGGCCAGATACTCACCCGCCAGCGCGGATGTGCCTGCGTTCTGATCCAGCAGCAGGAAAAGGCTCTCTGAGCCGATCATCACGGGCAGCACCAGCGCGGCAAACAGAAGCGAGGCCCAAGCGCCCATGCGCGTGATGCGCCTGACCTGCCGCTCGTCGCCTTCGGCAACGGCAGTGGCGACCATCGGCATCACCGCAAAAGCAAAGCCGGACCCCATGATGAAAAAGACGAAGAAAAACGTATGCGCCAGCACCTGCGCCGCCAGCGCCTCGACACTGTACCAGCCCAGCATGACGGAATCGGTTAAATGAATCGCCATCTGTGCCAGATGGCTGCCGATCAGCGGCACACCCAGCACCAGCAAGGACCGCGCGTCGCGGCGATATGAAATGGATACTGTCATGAGTCAAAGCGCCTCGGTGCCAGCTGAGACGACGGACCAAAGCGCAGCGCGCGGCTTGGCCGCGCCGAAATCGGGCGGTCAGTGTGTCCAGACGCCCCTGCGATTGGTCGCGAAATTCTCGCCATAGCCGCCGGGGCGGATGTTGACCTTGCGCGTGTGCGGATCCTGCACAACCACGTCGATGCCGTGCTCTTCGGCATACTCCAGCGCCGCTTCCTTGGTGGGAAAGCTCAGACGCACTTGGGCCTGGGTATCATCGGATGACGTCCAGCCCATCAGCGGATCGACCTCGCGCGCGCTTTGCGCGACATGCTCCAGCACCCAGTTGCGGGTGTTGGCGGTGCCCGATGACATGGCGGTGCGGGCGGGGCGATAGATACGGGCAGGCATTGGCGTCTCCTTGGCGGGTCGTCCTGAGGCGCGTCATCCTCAGGCAGGTCGTGCTAGGTTTCAAATGCACCATGCGGGCCACGAATGTCAATTGCGGCGCGTCGCCCCGCGTGACGCCGCGCGCGCCCTGCACTAGGCTGCACCAGAGGCGACAAAGGCACCCCACGCTCATGGCAATCAAGATCGAGATGCTCCGATGTTTTCAGGCGGTTGCCGACCACGGCAGCCTCACGGGCGCGGCCGAGGCGCTGGGGCGCACGCCCTCGGCGATCTCGATGATGCTGCGCCAGTTCGAGGATCATGTCGGCGCACCCCTCTTCGAGAGCGCGCGCAAGTCCCATCTGACACCGCTGGGCGCGCAGATCCGCACCGAGGCCGCGCGCGAGCTGGCCCATTACGCGCGCACCATCGAGGTTATCGAGGCGCTTTCGCGTGCGCAGGCGGGCAATGTCCGCATCTCCTGCACACTTTCGGTCGCGCAGGGGGTCCTGCCCGCAATCCTGCGCGACTTCATCAGCGCCCGGCCCGGCGTGCATATCGACCTGCGCGACAGCGACAGCGGGACGGTCCAGCGCGATCTGATCGAAGGGCGCGCCGATATCGGCCTTGCCACATTGCCGCCCCTGCCCGGCTTTCGCCGCGAATTGCTGCTGTCGGATGCGTTCGGCGTGGTCTGCCCCGCAGACCACCCGCTGACGACCCGATGGGAGCATCTGACTTGGGCTGATCTGATCAAGTTTGATTTCATCGCCAACGGGCTTTGCGCGCAAATCTCCGACGCCGATTTTCAGCCCATCCTCGGTGCCTCGCGCCTGATGGTGCGCAGCACCGCNCAACGGGCTTTGCGCGCAAATCTCCGACGCCGATTTTCAGCCCATCCTCGGTGCCTCGCGCCTGATGGTGCGCAGCACCGCGTCGATCCTCAGCATGGTGCGCTCGGGTGCGGGCGTGACGATCCTGCCCGCGCTGGCGGTGCCCCCCGATGCGCCCGACCTCGCCTTCCTGCCCCTCAAAGGGAGCGCCGTCCGGCGCGAGGTATGGATGGCGCTGCCCCCCGCGGGTGAGGTCGCCCCAGCGGTCGAAGCGCTGGCGGACGCCATCCGCCGCGCCGCACCCGCGACATCGGGGCAGACCGCATGGACGAAGTGAGATCATATCAAAATTCAGCAAAACTGAATTTTAATTCACTACTTTGCGATTGCATTGAAGCGTCCAAGCAGTCGAAACTTCGCCCTCAACGCGCAGACATCAGGCAAACGCCAGTCAGACACTAAATCAAACACCAAAGGGGCCGCTCACATGACCGATATTCGCAAGAACTACATTGCAGGCGAATGGGTCGATGGCCCGACACAGATCGAAAATCGGAACCCTTCGGATCTGAGCGATCTCGTCGGCACCTATGCCCAGGCGAGCGCAGCGCAGCTGGACGAGGCGCTGGATGCCGCCCGCGCCGCGCAGGCTGAATGGGCCGCCTATGGCCTCGAGCGCAAGCAGGCCGTGCTCAACGCCATCGGGACCGAGATGATGGACCGCGCCGAAGAGCTGGGCACCCTGCTGAGCCGCGAGGAAGGCAAGCCGTTCGCCGAGGGCAAGGGTGAGGTCTATCGCGCCGGGCAGTTCTTTACCTACTACGCCGCCGAGGTTCTGCGCCAGCTGGGCGAGACCGCCGACAGCGTGCGCCCCGGCGTCGAAATCGACGTGCGGCGCGAGCCTGTGGGCACCGTCGCGGTCATCAGCCCCTGGAATTTCCCCACCGCAACAGCAAGCTGGAAGATCGCGCCCGCGCTGGCCTATGGCAACGCGGTGATCTGGAAGCCCGCAAACGTCACCCCCGCCTCGGCTCACGCGCTGACCGAGATCATCGCGCGGCAGGACATTCCCAAAGGGCTGTTCAACCTCGTCATGGGCGCAGGCCGCGATGTGGGCCAGCGTCTGGTCGAAAGCCCCAAGGTCGATGCGATTTCCTTTACCGGCTCGGTGCCGGTGGGCCGCGGGATCGCCGTGGCGGCGGTTCAGAATTTCACCCGCATCCAGATGGAGATGGGCTCCAAGAACGCGCTTCTGGTCGCCGACGATGCCGACCTCGACCTTGCCGTTACCCTTGCCCTTGGCGGCGCGTTCGGCGGCACAGGACAGAAATGCACCGCCTCCTCGCGGCTTGTCGTGATGGACGCCGTGCACGATGCCTTCGTCGAAAAGCTCGTCGCCGGCGCCCGCGCGATGAAGGTTGGCCCGGCCCTTGGCCAAGGCACGCAGATCGGCCCGGTCGTGTCCGAAGAGCAGCTGAACGAGAACCTCGCATGGGTCGAAAAGGGCAAATCCGAGGGCGCCACGCTGGCCTGTGGCGGCGCGCGGCTGAACCTCGATACCGACGGCTACTTCATGTCGCCGGGCGTCTTTACCGGCACCACCAAAGACATGAGCATCAACCGCGAGGAAATGTTCGCCCCGCTGGCCTGCGTCATCAAGGTTGCCAGCTACGAAGAAGGGCTGAGCGTCGTCAATGACACCAATTTTGGCCTAACCTCGGGCATCGTCACGACCAGCCTTGCACGCGCCACGCATTTCCGCCGCAGCGCGCGCACGGGCGTCGTCACGGTCAACCTGCCCACCGCAGGCACCGATTATCACGTTCCCTTCGGCGGACGCGGCGACAGCAGCTATGGCCCGCGCGAGCAGGGCCAGACCGCGCGCGAGTTCTACACCATCGTCAAGACAGCCTACATCGCCAGCGGCACGCCCTCATGAACCCGCGCATCGACGGCCTGCAATACGCCAACTGGTCGGAAAAGATCTTCCGCGAGATGCGCGCGGGCGGCCTCGATGCCGTGCATGTCACCATCGCCTATCATGAGACCTTCCGCGAGACGGTGTTGAACATCGAGCGCTGGAACCGCTGGTTCGAGCAGTTTCCGGACCTCATCATGAAGGGCCGGTGGGCGGGCGATGTGCGCAAAGCGCGCGAGACCGGACGCACGGCCATCTTCTTCGGCTTCCAGAACCCCAGCCCGATCGAGGATGACATCGGCCTCGTCGAAGTGCTGCACGATCTGGGCGCGCGTTTCATGCAGCTGAGCTACAATAACCAGTCGTTGCTGGCGACAGGCTGCTACGAGGCCGAGGATCCCGGCATCACCCGCATGGGAAAACAGGTCATCAAGGAAATGAACCGTGTCGGCATGGTCATCGACATGAGCCATTCTGCCGATCGCTCGACCATCGAGGCGGCGGATCTGTCGCAGCGGCCCATCGCCATCACCCACGCGAACCTGCATTCATGGCAGCCCGCCTTGCGCAACAAGCGCGATGACGTCATTCGCGCGGTCACGCAAAATGGCGGCATGATGGGGTTTTCGGCCTATCCCCATCACCTCAAGGGCAAGTCGGACTGCACGTTGCAGGCATTTTGCGAGATGATCGCCCGCGCCGCCGAGCAATTCGGGGCCGAGCATTTCGGCATCGGCACGGATCTGTGTCAGGATCATCCCGACAGCATCGTCGAATGGATGCGCACGGGCCGCTGGTCCAAGGAGATCGACTTTGGCGAGGGCAGCGCTGCCGCCCCCGGCTTTCCGCCGCAACCCAGCTGGTTCAAGGACAACCGCGATTTCGGCAATTTCGAGACTGGGCTGCGGGCCATCGGCTTTGACGCGAGCGAGATCACCGGGCTGATGGGTGGCAACTGGTTGCGATTCTTTGAGGAAAACTTCACCCCCCGCGGTTCAGCCAATGCCTCCGCGGGCAACTAGACTGACCGGGGTTACCGGCGACACTACTGCAAAACACTCAGGGAGGGTGTAACATGAGCGATACCAACGCCGCGGGCGGATCACGCGCGCATATCAACAGACCACTTTTCGCGATCACCGGGGGCTTCATCGTCCTCTTTTGCATCATCGCACTGGTCAATATCGACCTGCTATCGACGATCGTCGACACCACCTTCGCCTTCTCGGCCAAGTATTTCGGGCTCTATTGGCAGGTTCTTCTGCTCGCCACGTTCCTGATCGGCCTCGTTCTGGTCGTTCTGCCGGGCGGGCGCGCGATCATGGGCGGCATGAGCGTGCCGGAGTTTCCGGCCTTCCAATGGGGCGCGATGATCATGTGTACCCTCTTGGCCGGGGGCGGCGTCTTCTGGGCCGCAGGCGAGCCGATGGCGCATTTCCTGGACTCGCCGCCCTATTTTGGCGCGGAATCGGGCACGGCTGATGCCGTCGGCCCCGCACTGGCGCAGAGTTTCATGCACTGGGGGTTCCTTGCGTGGGCCATTCTGGGCGCGCTCAGCTCGGTCATGCTGATGCATTACCACTATGAAAAAGGCCTGCCGATGGCGCCGCGCACGCTGCTTTATCCGGTGTTCGGCGATGCGGCGATCAACGGCCCGATTGGCTGGATCGCGGATGCGGCCTGCATCATCGCCGTGGTGGCGGGCACCGTCGGCCCGGTCGGCTTTCTGGGCCTTCAGGTCAGCTATGGCCTCAATGCGCTCTTCGGCATTCCCGACACCTTCACGACGCAAGCCTGCGTGATCGGCGGGCTTGTCGTGATCTACACGATCTCGGCCATCACGGGGCTGTCCAAAGGGATCCAAATCCTCAGCCGGATCAACGTCATTCTGGCTGCCATCCTGCTGCTCTTCATGCTGATCGCCGGTCCGACGACGTTCATCTTCTCCAGCTTCTTCTCAGGTTTCAGCACCTACATCACCGATTTCTTCGGCATGGCGCTCTATCGGGGCGATGCGGCTGTCTTTGGTGATCCGGGCTGGCTGGGCTGGTGGACCGTGTTCTTCTGGGGCTGGTTCATGGGGTATGGCCCGCTGATGGCGATGTTCATCGCACGCGTCAGCCGGGGCCGGTCGATCCGCTCGATCGTCATCATGCTGTCGATCGTGGCGCCCGTCGTGACCACTTTCTGGTTCACCATCGTCGGCGGATCGGGCATCGCGTTCGAGCTTGCCAACCCCGGATCGGTCTCGACCGCGTTCGAGGGGTTCGACCTGCCTGCCGCCCTCCTGGCGATCACGCAGCAGATGCCGCTGGGCTTCATCGTCTCGCTCCTGTTCCTGATCCTGACCACGATTTTCGTGGCCACAACGGGCGATTCGATGACCTACGTCATCTCAGTCGCCATGTCCGACGAAGACCGCAGCGCGACAGGCGTGCGTGTCTTTTGGGGTGTGACGATGGGCATCATGGCGCTGATCCTGATCTGGACGGGGTCGGGCGGCATCGGCAAACTGCAAAGCTTCATCGTCGTCACGGCGGTGCCGGTGTCGCTGATCCTCTTGCCATCGCTCTGGGACGCGCTGCGCATCACCATCGCAAAGGGGCGTGGCACGGATTGATATGAAAAAAACTGGGCGGCCCCATCGGGCCGCCCTACCATTTCGTAAGGAGGTGTCCCGAATGCAGATCGACCAGCCCACCGCCATCGCAGCAATGCGCCAGCCGGATCAGGTGATGCGGCTCGAACGATTGGGATCCTTTCATCAAAGCCGCCTTTCCTTCATGCGCATCCTGCTGCGCCGCCTCAAATCCGAAAACTGGCGGGTCGAACGGGCGATGTTCGACATAGATGCGCGCGGCACCGGAACGGCCATCTACACGGCCCACGGACCACACCACAGCTACAGTCTTGTCGCCTTCGCCAACGATCTCGACCCGGCCAAACGCTCGGACCGGGTGATCGCCACCGAATGGGACGCCACATTCACGCTGTTCGACGGCGTGCCAACCGAGGCCGACATCGAGCGTCTGCGCGCCAATGTGCCGCTGCAAGAGGCCGGGCGCATCAGCGAGTCCGAGCTGTCGCTGAGCCGCGCCAACCGCTCGGTGCGCCTGTGGGATCATGTGGTGAGCGCACTCGCCGCCGGGCACCAGCCCGATGTGTCCATGATCGACGACGTTGGCTATCTAATGCGCACAACGGCGGTCTATGGCTCGGGCAAGTTCGGCGCCGCCGACCGCGCCGCCACCTCGAACCGGCCCGAATTTCAGGCGCCCTATCAGGTCGAGATGCTATCGGTCTATCTGACCCGCGCCTTCGTTTCGGACCTCGTCGAGGATATGGCCCGCCAGCGCGCGCCAGACACCGCAGTAAAGATGGAGCCTGCGCTGCGTCGCCGCTTTGGCATCGGAAATTCCACGGGCCTCGGCATGGCCCCCTATCTGCTGAACCACCCGGCCCTCCTCCACAGCTGGATCGCCGCGCGCGAGACCGCATTCTCGCGCATCCGCGCGCTGCCCGTCGCCACGCCCGCCCATGCAGCCAAATTCCGCGAGATGATCGCCCGCGCGATCCTGAACGCGGACGCATGGCACAGCGCGCATCCCGCACAACTCGCCAAACTGGCCGATCTGCGCGCAGACCTTAAGACCTTGCGCACGCGCATCGAGCAGCACGGCCTCGACGGCCTCCTGCCATGGGATCGCCTCTGGCACTGGGCAGAGGGCACGCTGAGCCTTGAGGGGCAGGAACAGCTCGTCTCACTCATGCTCGAGCCATACCCCGAAATGGTCGACGATCTGGCAGGCGCGATGGCCTGCGATGAAGATCGCCAATGGCGCATCTGGGGCGGGATGCCCTGCGGGCGGCTTGCCGTCATCATCCGCGACATCTACGGCTGGGCGCTGGAGATCGACTGGGACGCGCCCGAGGCGCAGGCCCGCGTCTGGTATGTGTCCGAGGCCAAGCTGGAGCCACGCCTGGGCGAGCGTGATCAGGAGCCGGTCGAGCCCTATGAGCAGCCGCTCTGCCCGGGCCGCGATGCCGCGCGCCTGATGGCGGACCTCGGGCGGTTTGACGGCGATACCGTCGCCGCCTTCGTCCTCGCCCACCCCGAACATCGCCACATCGTGCGCCGCGCGCAGATTGCCGCGCGCCTGCCCTACGCCGAGATCCGCAGCAATACCATCGGCGCGGACCTTTTGCCGATCGACATGCTGCGTGCCAAGCTCAGCTTCTTTGGGGCCTGCCATTTCGATCCCCGTTCGGACCGCTGGGTGCGCATCACGATGTTTCAGAACGCGCCCTACCCCGACGAATTGGCAACCGGTGACGCGGACGACTGGACCTATCCGGCCCTCAGCACATCATGAGTTGGTCGCTGAGCGAGATCGAGGGCCTCGCGCGCAAGGCCGCGCGCGGCGCGGGCTTTAGCTGGGGCATGGCCGAAGAGGCCGGCAAGGCCGTGCGCTGGCTGGCCGGGATAGGCCTGCCCGGCCCCGAAGCGCTGGCCGACTTCCTGGAGGCGCATGACGGAACGCCCCACGCGCAGATGCGGCCCCAGGACACCCAAGTGAATACATGGACCGCGGCCTGCGGCGTGGTCTGCCCGATCTCGGCCGGGGCCGCACTGTGCGATCTGGCACAAAGCGACGCGCCCAGCCGGGATATTCACATCCGCAATTGCGCCCAGCCCCTCTTGATGCTGCCGTTCGTGCGCGCCGCTGCCGAAGATGGTGCGCAGTCCGAGCGCATGATCTGGCAGGGCGGCGAGTTTGCCTTTGCCGCCGAGATCAGAGGTGCTGCATCTGCCCCCATGGCCGCGCTGAGCGACGTGGATGTCAAACAAGGGCGCGCCGATCATCTACCTCTGCCGGGCTGCCAGATGCGTTATGATCTGGCAGCCGGACCGGCCGAGCGCCTGGCCGTCATGGCCGCGCGCACCTATGCGCCCGACACCGAGCAAAGCCGGATTTCGGGCGCAGGCGCAGGCACAAGCGACAACGACTGAAAGGCACCGGCCAGCGCTTCGCCTTTTACCTGAGGCATCAGAAAGAGGCGAAACGCGTACACCAATTGGGCATCGTGCTGCGTTTCCCCAAAATCTGTGGCTCAGTCTTTCGCAGAACGCTCTAGTCCAGCGTCGAAGGGATCGTCGCGCCGGTCAGCTCCTCACTGAAGGGCACCGGGTGCGGGTCCTTGCCAAGGCGGGCACGGTAGATCGGCAAGCTCTCGGCAACGCGCTGGACATAGTTGCGCGTCTCGTCGAAGGGGATGAATTCAATCCAGTCGATGACATCGAGGCCGTCCATGCCCGTGCCATCCCTGGGATCGCCCCGGTCGCCTATCCAGCGCGGCGGGCGTGCGGGGCCCGCATTATATGCCGCTGAAATCATGACGACATTCGCGCCAAAGCGCTTGGACATCTGCGCGAGGTAGGTGGACCCGAGCCGCGCGTTATAGCGCCAATCGCTCAGCACGCGGGCGCGGTCGTAGGCAATGCCGGTATCGCGCGCGACATCGCTGGCCGTGCCGGGCAGCACCTGCATCAGCCCCAGCGCACCCGCGCCGCTGGTGACAAGGTGGTCGAACTCGCTCTCGCGGCGGGCAATGGCGAGGGCCATCTCCATCGGCACGGGCAGGTCCATCTGCTGCATTGGATGCAAGGCGTAATAGGGCGCGGGCAGCACGATGCCCCGTCCCGCCGCTGCCTTGCCCAGCATGACCTGCAAATGCGGCTGGCCCATATCCCCGAGCGCCGCGCCAAGGCTGCCCAGATCCGTGCGGCCCAACGTATCGGCCAGCGCGTTGACGAACCATTCCGACAAGCTCAGCTGGCCTGCCGCCGACAAGAGGCCAATCGCGCGAAAGATGTCGCTGCGGGCAAAGGCCGCCTCGCGCCACGGCGGAAACACTTCGTCCCCCGCCAGCGCCGGATCGAAGGGCAGGCCCGCCTTTTCGGCGGCCAGAAGGCCGTAAAAGCTCGTCTGCTCGCCCGCGCCCTGCGCGTAGGCGATGCGCGCGGCCTCGGGATCGTCCAGCGCCTCCTGTGCGCGGCCGATCCAGTAGTGCGCCCGGCCCAGCGAAATCGGTGTGACCACCGCCGCGCGCAACCGCTGAAAGTGGTCAAGCGCCAGCTCCGGATCGTCCATGAAGCGCAGCGCCAGATAGCCCGACAGCCATTCCAGATCGGCATAGGCGCCGCCCTCGGTCAGCTGGTGATGGGCCGCCAGATCATAGGCGCGCTCATATTGTGCGTCCCGCATCATCCGCCGGGCAAAGCTGCGCCGCCAGCCGGACCAGCGCGCGGCCTCGCCCAGCCCGTCCTCGATCCGGCTTTGGCTCCGCATCAGGTCCATCGCCTTCTCGGGCTGATCGGTCGCGATATAGCGCTCGAACAGGACATGCGCGATGCCGGGGTCGCGTTGCATTTCCTCCGGCAGCGCCTTGATCCTTGTCTCGATATCGCCGGCGTCACCGGACATGCGGATGTCGGCGCGTTTGCGCGTCTCCTCATCTACCAGAGGCAGCATAAGCGCCGCATCGCGCAGCCCGCGCCAAAGCGCCATATCCATCCGCGCCGCGTGGTGCGGCGTCAAGACAGTGCCGTAGGCGTTCAGAAATTCGGTATGCTCCTCGGTGCTCAGATCAAAGCTGCGCCATGCGGCGATCACCGCCTTTTGCGCCTCCTCACTCTGGTCCAGCGCCGTTAGCGCGGCGGCGTGGCGCAGCACGCCCTCGCCGGTCTGGGGCGCCGCACCCTCGTAAAAAGCCACGATCTGGGCATCGCTCGCATCCTCCAGCACCTTTTGCGACTGGCTGCGCAATCGGTCCAGCCCCGGCCAGCCGGGATGGGTGTTCAAGAACGCCAGCACCTCCTCCAGCGTGCCTTGCCCATCGCGCAGGCGCGCCCATTCGATCAGTTCTTGCGCCACCACGCCCTCGCGCGCGGCCAAGGCATTCGCGCGGGTCCAGTCGCCGGTCGCCCCGGCAGCCAGCGCACTGGCCAATGCATGGGGCGGGCGCACTTCGCCAAGGTCTTGGGCCGTCTGGGCAAAGCTCGGCAAAGCACTGCTGAGCAGCATCAGTGCGGCAAAAAGGGGGCGCGACATGGCTTGCATTTCCTTTCAAGGCGAAGGATAGACAGGCGCAGCCTAAGCGTGCAGCCCCGCGCCGTCCATTGGCCCATATAGGGCCGCAGGGCGCAGTCTGCCACAACGGCGCCCACCTTTCGGGCACAGATGCCTGACGCAGACCCCAAGGAGTCCATGATGATCAAAGGATCGCTTCCAGCCCTGGTCACGCCCCTGAAAGACGGTGCAGTGGATTTCGATACGCTCGGCAAACTTGTGGAGTGGCACATCAGCGAGGGCAGCAACGGCCTTGTCCCCGTCGGCACCACGGGCGAGAGCCCGACCCTGACCCATGACGAGCATATGCAGGTCACCGAAGAGGTCGTGCGCGCCGCCGCAGGCCGCATCCCAATTATCGCGGGCGCAGGCAGCAACAACACCGCCGAGACGGTCGCCTTCATGCGCCATGCCCACAAGGTGGGCGCCGATGCCGCGCTGGTCGTCACGCCCTATTACAACAAGCCGACGCAAGCGGGCCTGATCGCGCATTTCACCGCAGCTCATGACAGCTGCGATCTGCCGATCATAATTTACAACATTCCGGGCCGCTCCGCTGTCGACATGATGCCCGAGACCATGGGCGTATTGGCGAAACTGACGCGCATCATCGGGGTCAAGGACGCCACCGGCGATCTGGCTCGCGTCTGCGCCCAGCGCATGACCTGCGGCACCGATTTCATCCAGATTTCCGGCGAGGATGCGACGGCCCACGGCTTCAACGCCCAAGGCGGCGTAGGCTGCATTTCGGTCACGGCCAATGCGGCGCCGGCGCTTTGCGCCCAGTTGCAGGCCGCGTGCCTTGCGGGCGATTACGCCGAGGCGCTGAGGATTCAAGATCGCCTCATGCCGCTGCATCAGGCCATCTTTACCGAGCCGGGCCTTGTGGGCGCGAAATACGCCATGTCCCTTCTGGGCAAATGCAGCGATGAGGTCCGCTCGCCGCTGGTGCCCCTGACCGATGGCACCAAGGTGCTGGTCGAAAAGGCAATGCGCCACGCGGGTCTGCTGAACTGACCCGATCTGCGCTCTAGCGATAGCGCAATGGCTGCTGCACACTAGCGATAGCGCGATGGCGGCTGCCCGAACTGTGCCGAATAGGCGCGGCTGAAATGCGATGAATTGGCAAAGCCCGTCGCCAGCGCGATCTGCGTCAGCGGCATTGCGGAATTTCGCAAGAGGCTCTGCGCGCGGTCCAGCCGCAGGGCGCGGTAATAGCGCATCGCGGATGTGCCCAATTGCTCGGTAAAGAGGCGGTTCAGCTGCCGGCGCGACACACCCGCAATGCTGGCAAGTTGCGCCAGGTCCAGAGGATCGGCCAGATGGCTTTCCATCACCTCGACCGCGTCCAGAATGGCCGGCGCGTGGCTGCCCACCCGCTCGGCGAGGCCGGCGCGCTGCGGGCCGATGGCGGGCCGCACTTCGGTATGCATGAACCAGTCGCTTACGCGCCGCGCGAAACCCGCGCCATGCTGCCGCGCGATCAGCGCGTGCATCATGTCGAGGGGCGCGGTGCCACCCGCGCAAGTCATCCGGTCACGGTCGATCACGTATAGACTGCGCTCCAGCGCCAGATCCGGCGCCGCCTCGGCCAGGGCTTCGGCGTATTCCCAGTGCAGCGTCATGCGCCGCCCGGCCATCAGGCCCGCGCGCGCCAGGATCACGGGCCCACCCGATACGCCGCCCAAGTGCACGCCCTCGCGCGCCAGCCGCGCCAGCCAGCGATAGAGCGCCGGATCATCATGCGCCCCCACATCGCCCCCCGCGATCACGAACAGCATGTCGAGCCGCAGCGCATCCCCCACGCGTGCCTCGATGGGAACAACCGCAGCGCCTGAGCTTCGCACGGGATGCCCTCCCGGCCCCAAGTGGATCACCTCATAAAGCGGCCGCTCCGCCAGCAGATTGGCCGCGCGCAAGGGCTCGACCGTGGCCGCATAGGACATCACGGCAAAATCCGCGACCGGCAGAATACCGATTCGCATGGGCGAAGAGGGAGGATCAGAGGGCGCGGCCATTCCAGACATCTATCCGACCTTTTCAGGAAAGTGCAATCGCGGCAAACCCACCATGATGGGTCCGACCTCGAATATCGAAAGATCCTCATGCGCTACTCTGCCCTCCGCATCCTGAAAGAAGGCCTGACCGGCAACAAAGGCTGGAAACCCGTCTGGCGCGACCCCGAGCCGAAGGCCGAATATGACGTCATCATCATCGGCGGCGGCGGCCACGGCCTTGCCACGGCCTATTACCTGGCCAAGGAGCACGGCATCACCAATGTCGCGGTTCTGGAAAAGGGCTGGATCGGCGGCGGCAATGTGGGCCGCAACACCACGATCATCCGCTCGAACTACCTTCTGCCCGGCAACGAGCCGTTCTACGAGCTGTCGCTCAAGCTGTGGGAAGGGCTGGAGCAGGATTTCAATTACAATGCGATGGTCTCCCAACGCTCGATCCTGAATCTTTTGCACTCCGACGCGCAGCGCGATGCCTTCATCCGGCGCGGCAATGCGATGTTCCTCGCGGGCGCAGATGCCGAATACGCCACCGCCGACCAGCTGCGCGCCGAGCTTCCCTTTCTCGATTTCGACAACGCGCGCTTTCCCATCAAGGGCGGCCTCTTCCAGCGGCGCGGCGGCACCGTGCGCCACGACGCGGTCGCCTGGGGCTATGCGCGCGGCGCCGACAGCCGCGGCGTCGACATCATCCAGAACTGCGAAGTCACCGGCTTTGACATCGAAAACGGCGTCTGCCGCGGTGTCGAGACCTCGCGCGGCCCCATCAAGGCCAAGAAGGTCGCCATGTGCGTCGCGGGCTCCTCGGGCCGCGTCGCGGCGCAGGCCGGCATGCGCCTGCCCATCGAAAGCCATGTCCTTCAAGCCTTCGTCACCGAAGGTCTCAAGCCCGTCATCCCCGGCGTCATCACCTTTGGTGCCGGCCATTTCTACGTCAGCCAGTCCGACAAGGGCGGTCTGGTCTTTGGCGGCGATATCGACGGCTACAACTCCTACGCGCAGCGCGGCAACTTGCCCGTGGTCGAGGACGTGGCCGAGGGCGGCATGGCGATCATGCCCATTATCGGCCGCGCCCGCCTGCTGCGCAGCTGGGGCGGCATCATGGACATGTCGATGGACGGCTCGCCCTTCATCGACAAGACGCATATCGACGGCCTCTATTTCAACGGCGGCTGGTGCTACGGTGGCTTCAAGGCGACGCCCGGCTCGGGCTGGTGCTATGCGCATCTCATCGCCAAGGACACGCCCCATCCCGTTGCCACCGAATTGCGTCTCGACCGGTTCAAGCGGGGCCACATGATTGACGAAAAGGGACAGGGCAACCAGCCCAACCTTCATTGATGCCCCCCATGCTTCATCTTGGCAAAAATACTCAAACCCCGCCTGCGCCCCGCGCACGCCGCCAGCCTGATGCAAATCTCCGGCCAGAAAACGGCCAAGGGCTTTGCAAAACCCCCGGCACCTCCGAGGTAACGACATGATCATCGACCATCCCCTGCTCGGCCCGCGCGATGCTGCCGAATTCATCTATCTGGGCGACGCCGCGCTCATCGACCGCCCCGACTGGCAGGCCGAGGATGCCGAGGCCGCGTTCTATGAATACGGGTATCTGCGCGACAATATCGCCGGCCAGATGCAGGAGCTTTGGTATCATGAGCAGGGCGACCGCAGCTGGCTGGTCGTCACGCGCGATACCGTCACACATGAGATCAGCAAGGTGGAACTGGCCCGCGACGTGGCCCGCAGCCGGGGGCGCAGCAAATGAGCCAAGTGAACCGCATCAAGGGTGGCCTTATCGACCGCTCCAAGCCGCTGAACTTCACCTTCAACGGCAAATCAATGCAAGGTCACGCGGGCGACACGCTTGCCTCCGCGCTGCTCGCCAATGGTCAGGTCCTCGTCGGCCGCTCGTTCAAGTATCACCGCCCGCGCGGCATCCTGACCGCAGGCTCGGAAGAGCCGAACGCGCTGGTTCACCTGCGCTCGGGCGCGGCGCAAGAGCCGAACACCCGCGCCACCGTGGCCGAGCTTTTCGACGGGCTGACCGCGACAAGCCAGAACCACCGCGGCCCACTTGAATTCGACATGATGGCGGTTACCGACCTCATGTCGCCCTTCCTCAGCGCCGGGTTCTACTACAAAACCTTCATGTGGCCCGCCGCCCTTTGGGAGAAATTCTACGAGCCTGCGATCCGCCATTCGGCGGGCCTTGGGCGTCTGTCGATGGAGGCCGATCCCGACACGTACGACAAGGGTTTCCTGCACTGCGACCTGCTGGTCATCGGCGCCGGTCCCGCGGGCCTTGCCGCGGCACTGGCCGGCGCACGCAGCGGCGCGCGCGTCATCCTCGCGGATGAGGATTTCGCCCCCGGCGGGCGCCTCAATGCCGAAACGCTTGAAATCGACGGCATGGCGGGTGCCGACTGGGCGGCCCAGATGGTGGCCGAACTGGCCGCGATGGCGAATGTGCGCCTGATGACGCGCACCACGATCTATGGCGCCTACGATCACGGCGTCTATGGCGCGCTCGAACGCTGCACCGATCATCTGGCGGGTTCCGGTGGCAAGCCGCGCCAGGTTCTGTGGCGCATCTACTCCAGACGCGCCGTTCTGGCCGCCGGCGCGACCGAACGGCCCATCGCCTTCGGCAACAACGACCGGCCCGGCATCATGCTGGCCGGGGCTGTGCGGACCTACGTCAACCGCTATGGCTTGACACCGGGCCAGAAGGTGGCCGTGCTGACGAACAATGATGACGGCTGGCGCACCGCCTCCGATCTGGCCGCCAAGGGCGTCGACGTGCGTGCAATCATCGACACGCGCGATGCGCCTGCCGTTTGCGATGTGCCCGGCGCGCGCCACATTCGCGGCGCGGGCGTGGTCGATACCGCAGGCCGCCGCGCGCTCAAGCGGATCACGCTGACCGATGGGCAGATGATTGATGTCGATTGCCTCGCCGTCTCGGGGGGCTGGAATCCGAACGTGCATCTGACCTGCCACCAGCGGGGCCGTCCAAGCTGGAATGAGGGCATCTGCGCCTTCGTGCCCGGCACGGATCTGCCTCAGGGCCTGGTCGTCGCTGGCGCAGCGAACGGCCAGCTGACGCTTGCCGCCGCGCTTGCCGAGGGGCGCAAGGCCGCCAATGCGCAAGTGAAGGATCTTGGCTTTACCCCCTCGCGCAAGGCTGCGCCCAAGGCCGAGGATGAGGCGCATGAAGGCGCGCCGAAATGGCACATCCCGTCGGGTAAGACGCGCGCCTGGGTCGATTTCCAGAACGATGTGACCGTCAAGGACGTCAAGCAGTCCCATGCCGAGGGCTTCCGCTCGGTCGAGCATCTCAAGCGCTATACGACCACCGGCATGGCCACCGATCAGGGCAAGACATCCAACATGTCGGCGCTGGCGATCATGGCCGAATGCACCGGCAAATCGATCCCTGAGACAGGCACGACCATCTTTCGCCCGCCCTATACGCCCATTCCCCTGGGCGCGCTGGCGGGCCGGGCGCGTGGCACTGATTTTCGCCCCTTCCGCCTGACGCCAAGCCACGAATGGGCCAAGGCCAATGGCGCCACCTTCGTCGAGGTCGGCAACTGGCTGCGCGCGCAATGGTTCGTGCAAGGCTCCGAAGCGGGCTGGCGCGACAGCGTTGACCGCGAGGTGCTGAACACGCGCCAGAACGTCGGCATATGCGACGTGACCACGCTGGGCAAGATCGACGTGCAGGGCAAGGATGCGGCCGAGTTCCTCAACCGCGTCTACGCCAACGGCTTTGCCAAACTGGCCGTGGGACGCGTGCGCTATGGCATCATGCTGCGCGAGGATGGCATCTGCTATGACGATGGCACCACCGCGCGCATGGGCGAGAACCACTTTGTCATGACCACGACCACCGCCAATGCGGTGCTGGTGTTCCGCCGGATGGAATTTGCGCGCCAATGCCTTTTCCCCGATCTGGACGTCCACCTGATCTCGACGACCGACGCCTGGGCGCAATTCGCCGTCGCCGGACCCAAGGCGCGCGATCTGCTGCGCAAGATCGTCGACGACACGCAGGACATGTCGAACGAGGCGTTCCCCTTCATGGCCTGCGGCGAGGTCACCGTGTGCGGCGGCACGCCCGCGCGGCTCTTCCGCATCTCCTTTTCGGGCGAGCTGGCTTACGAGGTCGCTGTGCCTGCGCGCTACGGCAACGCGATGATGGCCGCGCTGATGAAGGCGGGCGAAGAGTTCGGGGCCTGCCCCTATGGCACCGAGGCCCTTGGCGTCATGCGAATCGAAAAGGGCCATGCGGCAAGCAACGAGCTGGACGGCCGCACCACGGCCCATAACCTTGGCATGGCGCGGATGGTCAGCGACAAGAAGGACTGCATCGGCAACGTGCTGTCGCGCCGCCCCGAGATGATGCGCGACGATGCGGTAAAGCTGGTCGGTTTCCGCCCGGTGGACCGCAGTGCGAAGCTCATCGCAGGGTCGCATTTCATTGCCAAGAACGACACCGCCAGCACACAGACCGATCAGGGCTGGATGACGTCGGTCGCCTTCTCGCCCAGCCTTGGCCATTCCATCGGCCTTGGCTTCATCAAATCGGGAGACAGCCGCATGGGCGAGATCGTGCGCGCCGTCAGCCCCGTCCACGACACCGAGATGGAGGTCGAGATCGTCTCGGCCCACTTCATCGACCCCGAAGGAGAGCGTCTGCGTGCCTGATTTCACCCTTACCGCCGCGCCGCCGCTGGCAGGCTATGACCAGAGCTTTGGCGACATCCGGCTGAGCGCGCCCGCAGATCTGGCCATCGTGTCGATCGCACTGCCTCTCGGGGGCGAGGATGCCGCGAAAAAGGCCATCAAGTCGGCCTTTGGAAAGGCGCTGCCCGAGGTCGGCCTGTCAGTCGTGGCCAAGGACACACGGCTGATGCGCCTTGGCGCGGATCAGGTCTTTGCCGTCTTTGTCTGCGCCACCCCCGACGCCGAGCCGCAGGTCGCAGCCCGGTTGGATGGTGCGGCCTATACCACCGATCAGACCGACGGCTGGTGCGCCCTGCAGATCGAAGGCCCGGATGCGCGCCGCGCACTCGAACGCATATGCCCGATCGACCTGCATCCCGATGCGTTCAAGGTGGATGCCATAGCCCGCACCGTTATGGAGCATATGGGCGCCCTCATCGCACGCACGGGCGAGGATACCTATCTGCTGCTTTCGGCCAGTTCCTCGGCCAAATCGTTTTTGCACGCCGTCGAGGTTTCGGCCAATAACGTCAGCTAGGGCGACTTCGTCAACCAGAGCAGGACGGCGACGCCGCAGAATATCAAGGCAGACACCATGACCCTTTGGACCCAAGACGCCGAGCCCGGCCACCCCTACTGGTGGGACGGCATCGCGTGGGCCGAAACCCATGATGCGCTGCCTGAGAAATGCGATCTGCTCATCATCGGCGCGGGCTACACCGGCCTTTCGGCAGCCCTCGCCGCACATGACTGCGGCGCATCCATCGTGGTGGTCGATGCAGGCGATCCGGGCAAGGGCGCGTCGACCCGCAACGGGGGCATGTTCGGCGCGCATCCGCGCCTTGGCTGGTCCACCCTCGCGCGCCAGTTCGGCGCTGAGGTGGCGGATGCGCTCTTTGACGAGGCGTCATCCGCACTGGATTGGGCCAAGGATCTGATCGCGCGCGAGGACATCATCTGTGATCTGCAACAGACGGGCCGCATCCAACTGGCGTGGACGGCCAAGCATTTCAAAAACCAGAACGCCCTCGCGCAGACACTGGCCGATAAAAGCCGCGTGCGCGCGCATGTCGTTGCACGAGAGGATCTTGCGCAGGAAATCGCGACCGAGCGCTATTATGGCGGCATCGTCTTTGACGAGCACTGCGGCATCCATCCGGCGAAATTCCATCAGGGCCTGATGCGCGCCGTGCTGGCGCGCGGCATCCCGGTGATCGCCGAGTGCCCCGTCACCGGGGTCGAACGACGCGGCAGCACCTTTGCCGCCGCCACATCCCGCGGACGCATCACGGCGCAAAAAGTGCTGTTGGCGACCAATGGCTACACCACCGACACCTTTGCATGGCATGCGCGCCGCGTCTTTGCCCTCCCAAGCTATATCATCGCGACCGAGCCGCTGGCGGCAAACCTCATCGGTCACCTCGCGCCGGGCCGGCGGATGATGGTCGAAACGCGCGCGCGCCACAGCTATTTCCGCATCTCGCCCGATGGCACGCGCATCCTCTTTGGTGGGCGCGCCTCGATGGTCAATGTCGATCCTCACGTCGCCGCGCGCCGCCTGCGCGCCACCATGTGCGAGGTCTGGCCCGAGCTCAAAGGCACGCGCATCAGCCATTCCTGGCGCGGCAATACCGGCTACAGCTTTACCCATATGCCCCATGTCGGCGAGGATCGCGGCCTGCATCATGCGATGGGATATTCCGGTTCGGGCACGGTGATGGCGCCCTATCTGGGGGCAAAGGCCGCCTATCAGGCCATGGGCGACGCGCGCGGCCAGACGGGCTATAGCCAGACCGATCTTGCGCGGCACTGGATGCATCCCGGCACGCGCCCGCATTTTCTGCACGCGGCGAACCTGTGGTATCGCACGGCGGTCGACTGGACCGAGAACCTGAAGTCGCGCTGAAGGGGAATTTGGAGCGGGCGACGGGAATCGAACCCGTATCATCAGCTTGGAAGACAAGTGCGATAAATTGATAAATTTGTTTAAAATCAAAAACGTATAGAAATGCGCTACTGAATTTTGTCGGCAATCTGTCGGAAAATTAATTCTGGAGCGGGCGACGGGAATCGAACCCGTATCATCAGCTTGGAAGGCTGAGGTCTTACCATTACACAACGCCCGCTTGGTACGTTACCATCTATTTCAGAGACGTTCCGGGGTCAAGCTTTGGGTTGATGGGGAGACGCGAAATGGCCAAACCGCATGCGGTTATTATTGGTGTTGGAGACGGGCTCTCCGCAGCTCTCGCTCGGGAGCTTGCACCAGACTACGCCCTGACGCTGGCGGCCCGCAGTCAGGAGAAGATGCAAGCCTTAGCAGAGGAGCTCCGAGCGCGCACAGTCCTTATGGACGGTACAGATGAAGCGGCCATTTCCGCGCTTTTTGCCGGTCTGCCAGAAGCCCCGAGAGTCGCGATCTACAATCCTTCCGCTCGCACATGCGGACGAATCACCGATCTGTTGGTGGAGGAAGTCCGCCATGCCGTCGATGTGACCGCTATTGGCGCCTTCCTGACCGGAAAGCACGCAGCGCGGCGCATGCTGGCAGAGGAGCCCATTGACGGCATGAGGGGAACCATTCTTTTCACGGGCGCATCTGCCGGGGTGAAGGGCTTCCCACAATCCGCTCCGTTTGCGATGGGCAAATTCGCTCAGCGGGGTCTGGCAGAAAGCATGGCACGCGAACTGCACCCCCAAGGCATCCACGTTGCATGGATCAACATCGACGGAGGCATTCTGAACCCGGGTCGCACGGAACCGGAGGACAAGCCGGGATCCATGCTCAGGCCCGAGGCGATCGCCCGCACCTATCGCCACCTCATCGAACAGGACCACAGCGCGTGGTCGAGCGATATCACAGTGCGGCCTTGGGTCGAGACGTTTTAGAAGGGTTGGCCCTAAAAGGAGTGGAAAGATGCTCAGCGATGACGAGCTCGATCAACTAGACCGGATGCTGCTGTCATTTACTGACGATGATGGCATGCTTCTCAGCGAGTTCGACGGGTTTTGTGCAGGCATCATCGTTTGCCCCGAGTTGATCAAGCCTGGCGAATGGCTCCCATGCGTTTGGGGGAATAGCTCGGAACATTTAGAGACCCTTGAAGAAGTTGAGGCCCTCACCGACCTCGTCATGCGGCACTATAACGCCGTTGCGCAATCCTTGACGCCGCCAGCGATGGAGTACGGCCCGCTCTATGACGAGGATACGCGGACCGGCGAAGTCCTGTGGGAATCGTGGTGCAATGGATTTGAGCGCGCGATGCGTCTGCGCCCGGACGCTTGGGACCGCATCGTGCAATGTGGCGACGAGGAGGCGGCGGCTTCGATCGCTATGATGTTGGCGCTTTACAATATCGCGGACGGTCAAAGCGATCTGCCGAGCACATCCATCGGATCCCTGACCAACGAGGCCCCTGATCTTATCCCGAACCTCGTGCTGACACTAAACGCGTGGACCAAATCCGGTACACCACCTGCCCCATTTTCTGCTTGGGCAGCCAACGATCGAACAAGCGCACCGTTTCAGGGGACGAAGGTCGGTCGCAATGTGCCCTGCCCTTGCGGCTCCGGTCGCAAGTACAAGCAATGCTGCGGGAGCAATTGAACGCTCTGTTCTGCGCTCCTGGCCTCTCTGCCCAACTTGGTGAAGCCGGAAAAGGGCATGGCTCAAGGCCCTCAGAAGCCCCTAGTAGAACGCGCTGCTTTAGCGGGCCTACTGCTTGAATTGGACGGTCGTTTCGTTGCCGGGATGAACTCGCCAATTTCGTCAAAAAGGCGAGAAGCCGTCCTTCGTTGCAACGGCAACTCAAACTGGCGGCCGGATCGATAGCGGTTGTTCACCAAAATGGCAAGGCACTCGTCACCACTATGAGCCGACGCTCGAGGAGTGTGCGGAATCCATACTGCCATATGGAGCATTGAGCACAGCGCCGACGTCTCTTTCCACGGTCGGATGCTTTTGGAATCAGGTTCCGGCGCCTCACGAAATAGCGCGACCGGATTCGATAAAGTGAGGAAACGCGCTATCCCCGCCCGAGGAGTACCCGAACAAGCGCGAGTACGACGAGCGCGCCCGCAGCCGAAACGAGCGCCAAGAGGATCAGCCCTCCAGCTGCGAGAACGCCGATGCCCAACGCAGCCAAAACGAAGGGCGTCGCGATGGCTGCCACCACGCCGACTACGAGGTAGAGCGGCTTGTGCCGACCCGCTATTTTCCCTGCAAGATAGCCGGCGCCTAAACCAATCAAGATCAGAAGAATGAGCGAAACCGCTCCAATCGCGTCGAGTAATGTTTCCATTTCCAAGTCTCCTTTACCTTACATAGGATTTGGTGGCTTTGCCTGTTGGCGCAGCCGTCATCGCTAGCTAACTGTAGCTCAGAATTAGATTGGAGCGGAACGACTTCCCAGCAGATGACTTGCTGGAACCTGGCGTGCGAGTTCTTCAACATAATGGGCGGGAAAGGAAACATTCGCTGCAGACGGCATCGGCTCAATACAATCGGGCTAAGCAGACCTTCCAGCCCTGACCCAGAAATTAGCGACTACCACCGGCAGGAAATCGAATATACTGCCCCGGACGCCTGCTTACTCGTCATGTGTCGTTCCACTGTGCATCTGCAGCGAGCGGCAGCTGGATCCTGCAAAACGGCAGGTGGTTGGCACCGGGGCTGTGGAGGAGCATGAAGGGCCTGCAGATCAACATCCGCTTGACCCAAATCAATGCCCTCTGCCCCCTCCTTATCCATTCTTGTCTCAATCCAAGGGAGGAGAACACATGGACACCACGACGTACCAAGCAGCGCTGCGAGAGCGGCGGGCCGAGCTGAGCCGGCATCTCGAGAAGGTCGAGCAGACGCTGGATGAAACTCCGAGCAAGGACTGGGAAGATCGCTCGTCCGAGCGGCAGGGTGACGAGGTGCTGGAATCGCTTGGCCAGGCGGAATTGGCGGAGGTTCGGCGGATAGATGCGGCGCTCGGGCGGATCGGCGCGGGCACCTACGGGATCTGCCAAACATGCAGAGAAGAAATCTCTGCTGCGCGGCTGGATCTTCTCCCCGCCACGCCCTTTTGCAAGAACTGTGCGACCTGACGCAGATAAAGAAGCATTTGGTCCGGCCACGCCGCCTCATAGGCGGATCTTTTCAGGCAGATCAGACCATCGAAAAGCTGTGTTATGCACCAATGCTGGCAATCAAAGGCTGTAGTGCTGCGCCTGCATGTGGCGGCAATCGGCCGCTTACGGTCATGAGCTGTCGTGGTCTCGGGGCGGAAAGTGTGAGTTCGCTGCACTTGCAAGGGCATCCTGTCAGAGACATGGAAGCGGCCATTCAGGGCTCGGGTCAACGGCCTCCCATGCTGCACCAGGCACCAAGGTCAGCAATGCGCAGCAAGCGGACTTTGCAAGTTTTGGCCAGCGGACCAAACTTGCCATCGACTCCATCTGTAAGGTGCTGCGATGCACCCCGGTCAACTGGTCATTCGAAGCAGCCGCTAAGGCCAGAAAAATAGAGATGACCCGCATTGCCAACATCAGGTACAAATTCGTGGGTTTGTTCAAATCGGAAGGGTCAAACGCTTGCAGAATTCTGTAGCCGCGCATCGATTATATCAATATCTGGCGCAAAAAGACCTGCTGCCTTTCGCTTGTTCTTTAAAGCCAAAAAATCGTTAAGCTTTTCATCGTGACCACCTAAGTCGAAAACCAAAAAAATTGCAGCCGGTGTTTCTTCCGCCTCAGCATAGAGGCGCAACTGCTTCTCATAGCCTTTCTTGAGGTCATTGTTCGACAGCTTGATCTCAACCAGAAGTCTTTCATCAAATCCGGTAGAAAACTTGAAGTCAACGGGGCCGTAGTCTGTCTCAGCCTCTGGGATGATGTCGATCTTTTGTGCCTTGCAGAATGCATAGGCCACGCAGAAGAATAGCTTCTGTGCGGCTTTTTCACCCCTAACAGGCTGCTGAATAAGTCGGGCTTGAAGGACGTTGTTCCTGCCGCATGGATTTCAAGGCGGTTCTCTGTGGCATCGGCGGCGGACGCCCGGTTTGGGATGCTCC
>NZ_JBAPKZ010000038.1:0-30318 GCF_037083805.1 Roseovarius sp. D0-M9
ATGGCACGCGCCAGCTATCTGGGGAGCGCACGTGCCATGGCGCTTGGCACCCCGCCACTGGCCTGGTTTTGCGCCGCCACGTGGCCGGTTTTGTCTCCGCCGTTGACACGGGCAATGCGGGAACACCATGATACGGTGGTTTCATCGCTGTGAGGGGGCAAGATTGGCAGCAACGGCATAATCTCAAACCCTCTCCAGTTTCTTCTGCTGCCGTCTTGTTCGCGCCTCTTCGTATTCCCCTGCCCCCTTGTCGAGCTGGATGGATAGCCAATGATCGCTGAAAAAGACATTAGCGCTTGGATCGCAGCCTTCCTGCATAGCCCAAGCTTCACCGAAGTGTTCGACTGTGAGGACCCTTGAATCCTCCCAGAGAGCACATTCGATCGCGTTGATGATGTTTTCCACGGCACGACCAAACCGGTGACGACTGGCCGTGATGAGGCGTGCCGGCAAATCGGTGCTGTGCCTGGTCGAGATACCGGCCTCTCCGCAAAAATACTCGATCAATTGAGCCAGACCATCTTCGTCAACACCGTGCTGCAGATCAGACGGTATGATTTTGGTAAAGCGCCGCGATACCTGGGGATCAAAGGTGGTCATTTCCGCCAAACGCTGGGTCCCACTCAAAATCGGAATCACGGCGTTGTCGCCCAGCATGAGAGATTTGAGCATCCGCAGCGAACTCTCGGTCTCGTTGGCGGACCGCGCCATGATGAGATCTTGTGCTTCATCCAACCAAAGGACACTGATCCCCTTCACACCGAGCCGGTGCTTGACCACCTTCCAGATCTCCCATTCTTTCGCATTCACTGAGACGCCCTCCATGTCAAGAGCAGCCAAGATGGTCAGACCTACGCTTTTCAAGGTCGCGGGGCTTGGCACTTGGATCTCGATGTAGCAGGGCTCGCCAGTCTCAGGATTTGTCGCCAGAAAGCCAGCTTCCTGAAGGAAAGTGCGGATCGTGGTCGTTTTTCCGCCCCCGGGCTCCTCGATAAAAGTGATTCCACGGGTCTCCCGGCCCGCCGTAAAGCGACACGGCACCGCGGTCAGATTGCCAACGTCATCGACTTTGAACAGGCGATAGAATTGCTTCTTGAACTCCTGATCACGCTGATTTGGCACGTGAAGGGTACGAAGGTTCTGAACTTTCGCTGCGGTATTAGCTATAAACTCCATGATTTATTCTCCCGAAACTTGTGTGGTGATTGTTGGTTGGAAATCCGAATGCGCAGCGTTGGAAAACTCCCGCAATACAGAGCGAAGGTTTGACCAGACATCGACAGGGACACCGTCGAACCAATCAAGGACGGCATGAACCTCGTGCCAGATACCGTCCAAAAATACGCTAATGGCTCCCAGATTCTCCGGATCCCACAAGATTTCCACATCTCGTGTTCCCGACTTCGCATAGACCCTCTCAAGCTCATCGCTTGCGTAGCGCACAGACATCACTGCGACGCCGGAAGAGTGCAGCTTCCTTGAGAGCAGCTGCTCAGCAATCGGGCAGTTCTCCATGTTCATGATTTCCGGCAAATTTGACATTTTCTTTCCTTTTTACATAGGGATACCGCTCGTCGGAATTCGCTCCGACGCTGCCCGAAGGCTGCGATACTGATTTTGTGATTTTGTTATTGACCGCTCTGTTTTAGGCGGCTTCAGTTGCAGGCCTCACAATGGATTGGCCTGCACATTCGTTTGGCTTACTCTGCGTCCTCAACCATGATCGGTCACCTCCCCTTGGCCTTGACCTCTCAACCGCCACCAGACTTTGACGATGTCGATTAAGAGATTGGCTGACTGCTTGTTTCACGAAGAAAAAACTGCTCGTCGATCCGTGTGATCTGCCATTCAGCCTTCGCTTGAGACCCAGAAACTACCGGTCGCGGCGGCTCAAACAACAACTGATTTCGGGGGATAAGAATCTGAAGAAAATGTTATCGTTTAGGACAAAACGATATCATAGACCTCCCAAATTTCGATCAACATATTGTTTTTGTTGTTATTTATGAGACCTCCACACAAGCATCATCGGTCGCTACTTTTCTTGCGGGGTCGGAAGGGTGCCGGATTTGCCGTGAAGTCCGGGCTGCTGCCGCGACATTTTTGCAACGCGCCGAACAGAAGCGAATGGTGGGACGTAGGTTTGAAACCCAGCGCCCCGAACCGAACGATTCTTTTCTTCGTCGAATCGACGACTACATCGGAAGAATCTTGTACCGCGTGGGCCGGATGCCAATATTCATCGCCATCACGCTCGCATCCACCAACACGCGCAAGAGGCTGTCGTCATCAACTGTCCCGATACCCACGGCCTCGATGGTTTTCACGAGCAGCCATTCAGCCCTCTTCCCCGATCAGCTGGTGACAGCGGGTCAATGAGGGTGGATCGACAAGCGAGTGGCGCTGACAAACCGACTTGGCGATGAGATACTGCCAAAATTGGGTCTCGACCCAGTGCGAGAGGGCCGCATCATCTGACAAGCGAAAGGCATGCTGCAGGTACAGCACCTCCGCCGGCAATTGCGAGTTCTCGATAAGTATCACTCAGGTGACGGCAGGCAGCCCTTTGTTGCCAGTTGTGTCCATATCATTTGCTACCGCAGCACCCGACACGCCGAGCGGAGAGCGCAAGTTCGCTGCGGCAGGGACGAAGGTCGGCTCTGATCCAGAGAAATCCGTTCGTTTGCAGTTTTTGCAAGTCGTTCACGCCCGATTCCGAGGCTGCTGGCCCGCTTGAGACCGGTTCGCTTTCGAGTTGGCGACCGGCCAGCGTGACCTGATCTTTAGGCGAAGACAAAGTTGAGATCCAGTGTGCGCCTGTCAAGTAGACCGTGCCAATGGGGGCGCCGGCGAAGGGTGACTGTCTTCTTTGTCGATTTCACCCGCAATGCATTGGCGGTCGGATCTGACGCGCCACAAGCGCGATCACGCCCCAGACCGCGCTGCGCAGGGTCATGGCGAAGACGGTCCGCATCTCGAACGCGCCACCCTGACGTACAGTCCGAAGCCTGAAAAGACCAGCACTGTCGCCACAAATATGGTGAGCGACAGTGCAAACGCCCATTTCCGGCCGCGCCAGAGGCCAAGGCCGGCCACGACATAGGCCAGCCCGGCCAGCATGTTGAACCATAGCACGAAGCCGACGACCCGCCCCATGTCGAGTCCGCCAAGCAGGGTGGCGCCACCTGACGCAATCGTCAGCAGGCCAAAGCCGATCGCAACGGCGCCCGCGATGCGCGAGGCCCTATTCGTCTTACCCATCGGGTGCGTCCTCCTGCGCGCGCAACAGTGTCATCTGAAGATCGAAGAGCCGGAGGCCTTCCTCGACAATGGGAAAGCCGCGAGCGCCCAGCGTCCACCGAATTGCCACCCCTTGCACAAGCGATGCCAGCAGCATCGCGGCATCCTCGGTCGCGACGTCGCGGCGCAGATCGCCAGATGCCTGTTGATCCCGGAGCGCGGCGACAAGGCGCCCCTGAAACGTGGCGAGAAGCCCGCGAAACACGTCCCTCAGCGCCGCATTGTCCACCTGCAACTCGCGCGAGAAGAGAATCGACGGCAGGGATGGCGTCCCGGCGATGGCGGTTAGTTGCGCCCCGATCAGCGCCTTCAAGCGCGCGTCGGGTTCGGCGGCCTGCGACTCGGCGGCCGTCCAATTTTGGCGCAGGCGCGCCGCGATATCCTCGGCCACGGCAAGCCAGAGGGCGCCCTTGGTCGGGAAATGCCGAAAGATCGCCGGCTGGCTGAGCCCGACCGCGCGGGCCACGTCCGTCGTGCTGAGACGGTCCGGCCCGATTTCGTCGGCCAGCCGCAACACCTCGGCGACGATCTGCGCCTTGCGATCTCCCGTGCTCTGACGCCCTGCCATGAGAATCCCTATTGTTAGTGATAACTAACTTACATACACTCCTGTCATCCGCAACCTCCATTCCGACTCGCACGCATCCGACAGAAAGGCCTCGCCATGCGCCCCGAGACTGCCCCGACCGGTTATTCCCGCCTGCAGATCGCACTGCACTGGATCGTTTTCGCGCTGATCGCGCAACACTACCTGTTCAAGGATACGATGTCCGCGACTTGGGATCGTGTCATCGAAGGGCTTGAGGTCAGGTTCGACCCGCTCGTGTTGGCCCATGTTGCAGGAGGCGCGGACGCGCGAATGCGCCGGGCGCAGGGCTGAGACCATGCGGCTTGCGCCCCTCCTCGCCCTGACGCCCATCGCGCTCGGGATTGCTGCGGCTGTCTGGATGATCTCATCGGACCCTGGCCCCGCGCAGCTTGAAGGGGGAAAACCTGTCCATCCTGTCCGCGTCCTCACAATCGCGGCGCAGAACATCCGCCCCACCGCAACCGCCTGGGGTAACCTCCGTGCCGCCGATACCTGGGTCGCCGTGGCCGAGGTTCAGGGCGAGGTGATCTGGCGTCACCCCGACCTTGAGCCGGGCCGCCTGATCCAAGCCGGGACAGAGGTGCTGCGTATAGACCCGGCCGATTACGAACTGGCGCTGGCGCAGGCCGAGGCCGATCTGGACGCCTTTTCCGCCGAGGCCGCGCAGCTGACCGCCGAGGCCGCCAACACGACCCGGATCCTTGAGTTGGAACGCAAACGGCTGGCGCTGGCCGAGGCCGATCTGTCCCGAACCCGCCGACTGACCGAACAGGGCGCCGTGCCACAGGCGCGTCTGGACGAGGCCGAGCGTTCCACCCTTCTGGCCCGTCGCACGGTGGCGGAGCTGGAAAACACGCTGGCCCTCATCCCGTCGCGCGAGGCGCGCATGGCGGCGCAGATCGCGCGGACGCAGGCTGCACTCGACCGCGCGCGCCGGTCGCTTGACCGGACCGCGCTGACAACGCCCTTCGCTCTGCGCGTGACCGAAGTCAGCGCCGAACGCTTCCAGACTATAGCACCCGGCCAAGTGGTCATACGTGCCGACGGGATCGCCTCGGCCGAGGTCGTGGGACATCTGCCGATCGACAGCTTTCGCCGCCTCGTGACCAATGTGCCCGGCGGTGTCACCCTGAACGACATGATGCGCGACGTGCCCGCCACGCAGATCGATGTGACGCTCAGCCCCTTGTCCGACCCCGCTCAGGAATGGCACGCGCGCGTCAGCCGGATCGAGGGGGCGCTCGATGCCCGCGCCCGCACCGTGCCCGTGGTGGTGACGGTCGCCGATCCATACGCGGGCGCGGACCCGCCCCGCCGGCTGCCGCTGGTATCCAACATGCAGGTGCAGCTGGCTTTCAAGGGTGCGCCGCAAAGCGGCGTCATCGCCATCCCCGAGGCGGCCCTTCATGGCGGGATGGTGCGCGTCGCAGGCCCAGACAACCTGCTGGAACTGCGCCCGGTCACACCCGCCTTCGCCCAGGACGGGCGCGTGATGATTGCCGAGGGGCTTGCCCCCGGCGACCGCGTGGTGATTGACGACATCGCACCCGCCATCCCCGGCATGGCGTTGTCGCCCGTCGAGGCGCTGGAATGATCCGCTGGTTCACCGGCCATCCGACGGCAAGCAACCTTCTGCTGCTCCTGTTTATGGCTGCCGGTGTCTTCGCTGCGCCCGGCCTCTTGCGCGAGACCTTCCCGGATTTCCGCGCGGTCGAGACCGAGATCACTGTCCCCTGGCGTGGCGCCACGGCGGAGGACGTGGAAAGCGCGATCTGCGCGCCGCTCTGGGACGCGGTGCAGGGCGTCGAGGGGCTCGAGACCCTGACCTGCACAGCGCAGATCGGCCGGGCGCGAGCCGTCGCGACCATGGCCCCCGGCAATGACGCCCTGCGCTTTGTCAGTTCCCTGCGCACCGAGGTCGCGACAATCGATACATTCCCGGCCAGCGCCGATCCCGCCATCACCCGCGAGTTGCACCGGACCGATCGGGTCACCTCCGTTGCCGTCTCGGGTGATCTGCCGCCGGGCGAACTGGATCTCTACGCCGACGCCTTGTCCGATCGGCTGAGCGTTCTGCCCGGGGTGGCGACGGTGACGCGGTCGGGGCTGGGCGCGCGCACGTTGCGCGTCTCGGCGCGCGAGGCGGTCTTGGCAAGCCATGGGCTGACACCTGCGTCCCTGGCCAGCGCCATCGCCACGCAGAACATCGACCTGCCAGCCGGCACGCTGGAGGGCGCTGGCGCCGACCTGACCCTGCGCTTTGCCGCCGAGCGGGACACTGCGACGGCGCTTGCCACGATCCCGGTGCTTGTCCTGCCCAACGGCGCGACCCTGACCTTGGGCGACGTGGCCGTCATCGAAGAAAGATTCGAGCCACCCCATGACAGCGCCTTCGTCGATGGCAATCCCGCCATCCTGATCGACGTGGCCAAGGCGCTCAATGCCGACGCCCTGCGCGTGCTCGATGACGTGACGGCGCGGGTGGCGGCGGAGACGGCGCGCCTGCCCAACACCATCAAGGTCGAGGTGGTGCAGGACGTGACCTCCATCATCCGCGACCGGCTGCTGATGCTGGTGCAGAACGGCGTGATCGGCCTTGTGCTGGTCGTCGCGGTGATGAGCCTGTTTTTCCGCCCCGGCTTCGCGATCTGGGCCGCGATGGGCTTGCCGGTTGCCTTTGCCGGCGCCTTCGCCTGGATGGCGCTGACCGGCCTCAGCCTGAACATGATGACGCTGGTGGCGCTGCTAATGGCGATCGGGATTGTGATGGACGATTCTATCGTGGTCGCGGATTCGATCGCGGTTCATGCCGCCAAGACGGCAGCGGTCGACACAGTAGCCGCTGGCGTTGCCGCCGTGGCGCCCGGCGTTCTCTCGTCCTTCCTGACCACGTTGGCCGTGTTCCTGCCGCTGGCCTTTCTTGCCGGTGAACTGGGCGCGGTGCTGGAGGTTTTACCAGTCGTCCTGCTGGCCGCCCTCGCGGCCTCGCTGGTAGAGGTTTTCCTGATCTTGCCGCATCACCTGAAGGGTGGGATGAAAGAGAGCGCGCCGTCACGCTTTCGCCGCCGCTTCGATGCAGGCTTCGACACCCTGCGCGAGCGCGGCGTGGGCTGCCTGGCCGATGCCGCGATCCGCTGGCGCTGGCTGGTGGCGGGGCTGGCGACGGCTGCGCTGATCTTGACAGCCGGCGCCCTCGGCGGCGGCGTGGTCAAGCGCGAGGCAATGCCCGAGATCGACGGTGACGTGCTGGAAGCGCGGCTGATGCTGCCCGCGGGCACACCGCTGGCGCGCACGGCCGAGGCCGTCGCGCAGGTCGAGGCCGCGATTGACCGCGTGAACGCCCGTCTGACCCCCGGCCAACCCGACGCACAACCCTTGGTGATCCGGCGCATCACCCGCATGGGCCGCAACCTGTCGGCTGGCGAGGCCGGCGCCCATGTCGCCACCGTCGCGGTGGACCTTTTGGGGGCGGAGACGCGCACCAGCACGCTTGACGAGATCGTAAACCTCTGGCGCGTGGAAATCGGACCGCTGCCCGGCGTCTCCTCGCTGATCCTGACAGAGCCGGGCATAGGCCCGCAGGGGGTCGCGGTGGAACTGCGCCTGACGCATCCTGATCTCGCAACGCTGTCGCGTGCGGGCCGCGTCACGATGGTCGAGTTGCAGACCTACGCGGGTGTCCGCAACGCGATCCTCGACCTGCGCCCGGGCACGCCGGAGGTGCGACTGAGCCTGTCGCCGGGGGCCGAGGCCCTCGGGCTGACGGCAAGCGATGTCGCGGGACAGCTGCGCGCCGCCTTCCTTGGCACGCAGCTGTCCGAGATCCGGCGCGGCGACCTTGCCTGGGACCTGGAGGTCCGGTTGAACGACACCGACCGCGCCACTCGTTCCGACCTCAACGAGTTCGAGATAGCATTGCCTGAAGGCGACACTGTTCCGTTGGGAACCGTGGCCACCCTGACCGAGGGGCGGGGGTGGGCCAGCATCACCCGCCGCGACGGTCAGCGCACCCTGACCATTTCCGCGGATGTCGACGGGCGTGTTGGCAATGCAGACGCGATCACCGCCCGGATAGCCGAAGGATTCCTGCCAGAGCTCGCCGCCACGACCCCCGGCCTCGGCTTCGAGATCGCCGGACAGGCCGCGAACTCGGCGGAAACCGTTCGCTCGATCCTGCGGGGCTTCGTGATCGGGCTGGTCGGAGTTTACATCGTGCTCAGCTTCCAGTTCCGCAGCTATGTCGAACCGCTGATCGTCATGATCACCATTCCGCTGGCCTTTCTGGGGGTGATCTGGGGGCACGTGCTGATGGGCTACAACATCTCGATGCCGTCTCTTGTGGGCGCGGCCTCGCTGGCCGGGATCGTCGTCAACAACGCGATCCTGCTGGTCGGCGTGATCAAGACCCGCCGCGCCGAGGGGCTTTCGGCCACGGACGCCGCCGGAGACGCCGTCCGCGCCCGGTTCCGGCCGATCTTCGCGTCGGTCTCGACCACCATAATGGGCATGGCGCCGTTGCTGCTGGAAACCTCGACCCAGGCGCAGACGCTCAAGCCGCTGGTGATCGCCGTGGTCTTCGGCCTTCTGGCCGCCACGGTGCTGATCCTGCTGGTGCTTCCGGCCTTCTACGCGGTGCTCGATGACATTCGTCCGGACAATCGGTGAGACGCGGAACACTGTTGCGGATAGAGGCGTCTTCACACTCCATGGGCAACAAGAATTGATCGGAAATCCCATACATCGAAATTTGGCGCCGCAACGCGACTTGCTGCCTCCACGGCGTTGCCATTCCCAGGCGCCAGAAAGGCGCGCTGCAAAACGCACGAACGATGGCTCTGTCAGGCTGCATTGCAGCGTTTGTTTGATGGATGAAGGTCCGGTGAGGGCCGTTCTTGACGATGCTGCTGGCTCCTTCGCAAGGGCAGGAAGCATGAGTAATTGGGTTGACGCTGTTCTGAGGTCGAGCTCCCGATAAGATCACAGCAATGCTATGAGAGTGGGAGACAAAGCATGGAATACTTCGTCATGCGCGCTTTGCATCGTGGATGGCAGTGGCAAAGTTTGTATGGAGCGAGAGTTGCCGTGCGAAGTTGCCGACATCACGGATTGCTTGGAGGCATTTCCACATCCCGTCGAACGGATCGGCTTTGAAGTGGGTGCGCTCAGCCAGCACCTATTCCTTGTCCTTCAGCACACAGGTTTTGGCTTTTTCTGCATGGAAGCTCGGAAGGTGAGTGCGGCGTTGTCGGGCATGCGGAACAAGACAGACAAGACGGATGCCCAAGGTATCGCTCAGATCTTGCGCACTGGTTGGTTCAGCCCTGTGCATATGAAGAGCCGTGAAGCGTATGGGGTGCTGCGTTGCTGAGCACAAGAAAGGCGTTTCTAAAGAAAACGATGGATTTGGCCAACGAAGTAAGGGGCCTGCTGAAAATATTCGAAGTGTGTCTACCGAAGACAGTCAAACATGGTAGCTTCGATGGGCTGGTGCGGCCCATGGTCGAGATGGATGAGGTGCTCGCGTATGCGATCATTCCACTGCTCGACGCTCGGGCCGTTCTGTTTGAGCACTATTTGGAGTTAGATCGCCGTGTTAAGCGGGCGGCCACACAGGACGCGGTCTGGCGAGGTCACACGAGGTCAGACGCAGTCGCGGTCACACCGTTCGCCCACGCCTTGAGCGCCGCGTGGTCAGGTTGCAGTTGGATGGCCATACCTCCGGCGAAGGTCTCAAAAGCTTCGCGATTAAGTTCATTTAGGCCGACAATCACGGGCACATCCACAGCAACGGCCTGCGCAATCAGGTCGCGAAACCCGCGCCCATCGGCCTCGTGCTTGCCGAATTTGTTGATGATCAAAAGGTCCGTGCCTGAAGAAAGTCGCGCTGCGACCAGCCCGACTGCAGTCTCCAGCGCAGCGGGATCAAGGCGACATCCTCGCGCAGACGGGCCAAGATTCTGACTGATACGCAGAGCTGGACCATCGGGCAGCACACGCACGTCCATGTCGCAGAGACCCGCATCCGTGCGCTGTGTATTGATCTGAACTGTGCCACAGCACCTTATGCCGCGCGCAACGAGGTCAATCGCCAATCTTTCGAGGATCAGATCCGTATCGCCGGGTCCCGGCGCCATCGTGTAGGCAAGTTTCATCTCTGGCCTCCTCAAGTTTGGCAAAAGGGTTGAAATTCGACAAGCGCCCCGGCAGGCAAATTATCAGCATCAGCAGGCAGGAACATCAGCCCATCCGCCAAAGGAAGGCCTCCGACGCGCGCCGAATGAGTGGCATCCTCGAAGCTGACGACCTCACGGCCTTCGCTGTCGAACCCGGCAAGCGTTGCGGGCCTAAGTTCGCATCGTCCTGGTTTCCGCCGGATGGGTGCGAAAGTGACAACGTGTCGCCGGGCTGGTGCGCGCGCTGATTCACCGGACAGCGCCCGAATAAGCGCGGTGCCAAAAACCTCCCATGTGACATAGGCCGACAACGGGTTGCCGGGGAGGCCAAGCCAGAATGTGGACCCAATGCGCCCGAAAGAGACCGGTTTTCCGGGCTTTATTGCCACGCCGCTGAACAACGTTTCGCCGCCCAGACTGTTTTGGGCGGGTTTGACATGATCCTCTTCGCCCACCGAGATACCTCCCGTTGTGATCACAAAATCTGCAAGCGCTGCAATGTCGCTGATTTGCCGGGCAATGCCGTCGCGGTCATCGGCGCCATGGACGGTTGCCACAATATCTACTCCCGCGGCCTCCAGAGCTGCGGCCAGCATCGGCGTGTTCACGTCCCATATTTGCGCGGCCCCTCGCGCCGCTCCGGCTCGACAGATCTCGTCGCCAGTGACAAGCAGCGCCGCGCGAAGTCTTGGGCGGACACTGACCACGCCCGCACCGGCTGTGGCGCAGGCGGCAATTTCTCTTGGACCAAGTTTTTGACCCTTGTCCAGAACGATTGCATCCTTTGCCATTTCGCTGCCTGCTTGCCTGATGTTCAGGCCCGGCGCGGGGCGGCGGAAGAGATGAATGACGTCACCCTTACGCGTGACGTCTTCTTGCATCACGACGGCATCCGCGCCATCGGGGATCGGCGCGCCAGTGAAGATGCGGGCCGCACGTGGACCAAGGAGCTTCTCGGTCAATCCCTGTCCCGCCTGAATTCGGGTATCCACCTTCAGCACCCAGGGCCCATCTTGCGTCATAGCTGAGGTTACGATTGCGTAACCATCCATGGCAGCATTATCGAACGCCGGCGCCTTGGCCCGTGACCGGACCGGCTGGGCAAGGATGCGGCCCAAGGCGCTGTCCAGCGGCACTGTATTGCTTCTCGTGATCACAGTGACATTTGCTGTGATACAGGCAAGCGCCTCGTCAATGCTGATCAAGCTTTTCAACATGTCTTGTCCGTCACAACCGCATCCCCTTGATGCGATGGCTTGATGAATCGTCATTGCGCCGCCTCCTGTTTGGAAAAACCAGTCCGAAAATGGCCGGGTCCGATGCTGCAATTGAGGTCACGTAGCCGCCCATCCTTCAGCCCGTAGATAAGGCCATGCACTCGGACATCCGCGCTGCGGCGCCACGCCCTTTGCACGATCGGCGTTTCGCAGACGCGCCGAACACCCTCGACCACGTTCAGCTCCGCCAGCCGGTCACGGCGGCCTTCCATGTCGGGCTCTCGCCCAAGATCGACTGCATAGCTGCGCGCCAGCCGGCGGATCGGCTCCAGCCAGTGATCGGCAAGCCCATGCGGAAGATCCTCGGTGGCTGCCTTCACGCCGCCACAGCCATAGTGACCGCAAACAATAATCTCGCGTACCTTCAACGCCTCGACTGCAAATTCCAGCGCCGACAAGAAGTTCACGTCAGCCGAGTGGACGATATTGGCGACATTGCGATGGACGAAAACCTCGCCCGGATCGAGGCCGGCAACCACATTCGCCGGAACCCGGCTGTCTGAACATCCAATCCAGAAATATTCGGGTGCCTGAAGCGCTGCAAGCCGGGTGAAATAGTCTGGCTCTTTGGATTGGCGTTTTGCCGACCAATCGCGGTTGCGCGCCAGAAGATCATTCAACATTGGTCACCTCCGAGAGGGGCGCAAGCCCGCGCCGTGATCGCATGTGCTCTGACAGAAGCCGCAGATCGGCCGGTGTCAGCCGGGCGCGCGCAATCGGCATCAGGATGGCATTCTCAGCCACAAGATGGCGGCGCACATGTCCGGCGAACCGGACCAATAACGCGCGATTTTCAGCGGACAGATCAGATCCGGTGTCGATGCAACCTGCAAGGCTCGCCCGCACCTCGGCGATCAGGTTCATGGCTTCTTCTTGATCGACCCTGATGCGGGCGATTGCACTTTCGATGGCATCTTCGGCAGTGCAGCGCTGCGCGAGGATCGGGAACAGATCCTCCGCCTCGTCGCGCAAGTGAACGTTCAACTCCTCGTTCAAAAAACGCAAAACGGTCAGCGCGGCCTGCCGGTCAAAAGACTCGGCCACAGCCAGATCGTCGATCACCACACAAAACTGACGTTCGCGCAGATGATCCTCACTGATGAAATCAAGCGGCCTGCCGAGCAGGTTCGGATCCGTCGGAAAACGACCGCTCCCGCGCAGCGTTGGCTCTGACTGTTTCATGACCCGCCCTTTCGTGCTTTCAGATCGGCGCAAGGCTGGCGCCGGTGATCTGCGCGCTCTTGGCCAGCGTTTCGACAAACTCCCGCGACGCGCGGGCCCAGGCCGCCTTTTCCAGCGCCTGCGCGATTTTTGGGCGCACGGTGTCATAGGGCAGCACCTGACCCGGCGCGATCGCGTTCAGCCGGATGATGTGCCAACCATGCCGGGACAGAACCGGTGCGGGGGTCATGCCACCCTCTGGCAATGTGCGCAGCGCCGCTTCGAACTCGGGCACGGTGTCATTGGGACCAAGCTGGCCCAAATGTCCGGCCGATGCTTTCGAGCCGCAATCGCTTTCACGGGCGGCAGCGGCAAAATCCTTGGCATCGCCATGAAGGCGGGCAAGAAGGGCAGCTGCCCTTGCCTCCGCTGCCGTCCTTTCTTCGTCATCGCGCGGATCACAGGCGCAAAGGATATGCGACACATCCCAAAGCGGCGCAGATCTGTAGCGCTCCGGATTCTTGGCCCATTCGCAATGCACCGCGTCATCCGTCACAGGCGCGATATTGACCGCCTCATCCAGCAAAGCCCGGATCAGGGCTTCATCTTCGGTCTCGACGCGACCAGGGGCCAATTCTTCGGGGTCGGGGTCCAACCCGCGCGCCTGCGCCTCCTGCAAGAGGAGAGCACGGATCGTGAGGGCCTGCGCGGCCTTGCGCCAGGCGATACCGGGTTTGTCCTTGGGCGCGGTGTGGTTCTGGGCCTCGGCGGCAACCGCCGCCGAGGGAATGGTTTCGCCGTTCACGACAACATCGGGAAACAGGGTCATGTTCATAACGCTCACTCCGCCGGTGTGGTGGCTTTGGGGCCAGTTTTACCTTGCCGCGCATCGAACGCTTTGCGGCGTTCCTCTAACGGGCGACGGCGGCGCGTACGCACGATTTGATACCCGGTCCGCAGCGTCACGTATCGGATCGGGACCGACAGCATGTGAACCAGTCGGGTAAACGGGAAAGCCGCGACGATCACCATGCCCAGCACGATATGCACCTTGTAGAGCCAGTGAACATTCACCACCTGCGCCCAAGCGTTCAGTTGAAGGCCCATGACACTTTGCGACCAAGTCATGAAGCGCACCATTTCTGATCCGTCCATATGTTCAAGCGTCAGCACGATGGTGCCAAGTCCGACAACGATCTGAAGCCAGAGCGCGACCAGAATCGCGATATCGGCAAAGCTGGAATTGACCCTGATGCGCGTATCGAAGAGCCGACGGTGCAACAGCATCGACGCGCCGACCAAGGCAGCAAGCCCGGCCGCGCCTCCAAGAATGACCGCCACCCATTGCTTGAGGCCGTAGGGGATCCCCAAGGTATCCAGTATCCATATCGGTGTGAAAAGACCGATCAAATGGCCAAAGAACAGCACAATGATACCCACATGGAACAACACCGACCCCCACATCAGCTGCTTGCGGCGCAAAAGCTGGCTGGACGATGTTTTCCACGTGAAGGGATCACGCTCATAACGCGCGATTGTCCCGATTAGGGCAATGGCAAGAACGGCATAGGGCATAATGCCGAAGATAAGATAGTTGAGATCGAAATTGCCGAACATGTCATGCGCTCCTGTTCAGAGGTCTCGGGGTGTCCATGCCTGACAGCATGTCACGGACCTGTGGGCACCCCGCATTGGGATCTGGGCCGAAAGTCACTTCGGTTTCTTCCCAGACCGCATCCAGTGCTTCCAGATCTGTCGGGTCGTCATCCGGTTGCGCAAGCATTTCGGCGACAGCATCGGAATCAATCGTAGTTCCAGACAGATGCATCATTGCCGCGAAGACAGGGCCATAGTGGCTTTCGCGCCGGTCCAAACGGGTGCGGATCGCGTCAAAGATGTGCGCTGCATCCGCCAGAACCTCCTGCGCCTCCGCAAAGGGCCGCGTCGACAGGAACTCCAGCAGCACCGGTAGATGGTCAGGCAATTCGCTGGTGACAGGATCGAACCCGCCATCGCGGTAGGTTTCCAGAAGACTGACCATCGCCCCGCCCCGGTCGCGGCTTTCACCATGAACATGTTCGAACAAGTTCAGCGACAGCGTGCGGGACCGGTCGAACAGCATGACATACGCTTCTTGCACGTCATAAATGTCCCCGGTCGCCAGCCAGTCGGCCAATCTGCTCAGCCCCTGCTGCGTCGCAGGCGGGACGCGCGGGTCAACTGCCAGTACGGCGCTGATGTCCGGCATTGCGCTTTGCAATTCCGTCGAAGGATAGCTGAGCAGAAGCGAGAGCGCTTTGAGTGTGCGGTCCATCATCAGAATGTCTCCGTCGGAAGGGCAAATTGCTTTTTCTTGCCACCAAACATGGATGTTTTGCCGGTTTCGCCGCTGGAACAGCCGTTACCATCGGTAAAGCCGCAGCCGCCCCGAATATCTGCACCTTCTTCGTTTTGTTCCCGGTGGGCGGTGGGAATGGCGAAGCGGTCCTCATAATCGGCGATGGCCATGATTTTATACATGTCCTCGATCATTCGGCCCGACATGCCGACGCGGGCGGCAATGGCCTCATCGCGGACACCATCCACGCTGAGCGCGCGCATATAGAGCCGCATGGCCGACATGCGTTCCAGCGCGTTGACGATCGGTTCCTCGTCACCCGCGGTCAGCATGTTGGCAAGATACTGCACCGGAATGCGCAAACTGCGCACATCGGGCATTTGGTCGCTCATGGCGATCTGTCCGGCCTGTGCTGCGTTCTGAATCGGCGACAGTGGCGGGATATACCAAACCATCGGCAGCGTCCGGTATTCCGGATGCAGCGGAAAGGCGACCTTCCACTCCATCGCCATCTTCCAGATCGGGCTGATCTTGGCGGCCTCGATCCAGTCCTCGGGGATGCCGTCACGGCGTGCCGCGGCAATCACTTCGGGGTCGTTGGGATCGAGGAACACATCGAGCTGCGCGCCATAAAGATCAGTTTCGCGCTCGGAGCTGGCCGCCGCTTCGATCTTGTCGGCATCATAGAGGATCACACCCAGATAGCGGATGCGGCCCACGCAGGTTTCCGAACAGACCGTCGGCTGCCCGCTTTCGATGCGCGGATAGCAGAAGGTGCATTTCTCCGATTTTCCGCTTTCCCAGTTGTAATAGATCTTCTTGTAGGGACAGCCCGAAATGCACATCCGCCAGCCACGGCATTTCTCCTGGTCGATCAGAACGATACCGTCCTCTTCGCGCTTGTAGATCGCGCCAGAGGGGCAAGCCGCCGAACAGGTCGGGTTCAGGCAATGCTCGCAGAGGCGCGGCAAATACATCATGAAGGTATTTTCATACTCTCCATAGATATCCTTTTGCACGTTCTCGAAGTTGTAATCCTTCGACCGCTTGGAAAACTCGCCGCCGAGGATCTCTTCCCAGTTTGGGCCCTTTTCGATCTTTTCCATCCGCTCGCCGGTAATCTTGGACCGGGGGCGCGCTGTAGGAAAGGCGTTCATGTCGGGCGCAGACTTCAGGTGGTCATAGTCGAAATCAAACGGCTCGTAGTAATCGTCAATCTCAGGCAGATCGGGGTTGGCAAAGATATTCGCCAAAATCCGCCACTTGGATCCCTGCTTGGGATGCAGCTTGCCCGACTTTGACCGTGCCCAACCGCCGTTCCAGCGCTTCTGGTTTTCCCAGTCGGTGGGATAGCCAGTGCCTGGCTTAGTCTCGACGTTGTTGAACCACGCGTATTCAACGCCTTCGCGGCTGGTCCAGACGTTTTTACATGTGACCGAGCAGGTGTGACACCCGATGCATTTATCAAGGTTCAGAACCTTGCCGATTTGCGCACGAACTCTCATTCTGCGGCCTCCACTTTTTTGGTTGCAGGCCCGGACGCAGGGGAATCCAGCCAATCGATCTTTTTCATTTTGCGCACGATCACGAACTCATCGCGATTGCTGCCCACAGTTCCGTAGTAGTTGAAGCCGTAGGACAGCTGCGCATAGCCGCCGATCATATGCGTGGGTTTGAGCGTGGTGCGGGTCACCGAGTTATGGATGCCGCCGCGGTTACCGGTCTTTTCCGATCCGGGCGTATTCACGATCTTTTCCTGCGCGTGATACATGAAGAGCGTGCCTTGCTTGATCCGCTGGCTCACCACCACCCGCGCGGTCAGCGCGCCGTTGATGTTGTAGGCCTCGACCCAGTCGTTATCGACCAGCCCCGCCTTTGCCGCATCCACTTCGGACATCCAGACCACCGGCCCGCCCCGGTTCAGCGTGAGCATCAGCAGGTTGTCGGTATAGGTGCTGTGGATGCCCCATTTCTGGTGAGGCGTGATGAAGTTGAGCACCACATGCGGGCTGCCCTCGGCCGCGTCGTTGTTGACCGCCTTGGTAATGGTTTTCAGGTCCACCGGCGGACGATAGCTGACAAAACCCTCGCCAAAGGCGCGCATCCAAAGGTGATCCTGATAGAGCTGTTGACGGCCAGTGAGCGTGCGCCACGGGATCAGCTCGTGCACGTTGGTATAGCCCGCGTTATAACAGACCTCCTCGCTCTCGATCCCCGACCATGTGGGGCTGGAGATGATCTTGCGCGGTTGCGCCGCGATATCGCGAAAGCGGATTTTCGTATGGTGTGCGCCCTCGGCCAAGTGGGCATGGTGGCGGCCTGTCGGCTTTTCCAGCTCTTCCCATGCCTTGACGGCCACTTCGCCATTTGTCTCGGGCGCAAGCATCAGGATCATTTCAGCGGCATTGATGGCAGTGTCCAGCTTGGCCAAGCCTTGCGACACGCCTTCATCCAACACCACACCGTTCAGATCGCGCAGATGCCCGACCTCGACCTTGGTATCCCAATTGATCCCCTTGCCGCCATTGCCGAGCTTTTCCAGAAGTGGGCCGACAGACGTGAACTTCTTGTAGAGGTTTGGATAATCCCGCTCGACCGCGATGTAGTTCGGCGCGGTCTTGCCTGGGATCAGGTCGCATTCACCCTTTTTCCAGTCCTTCACATGGGCCTGCGCCAATTCGCCGGGAGTGTCGTGCAAGAGCGGAAGCTGAACGATGTCGGTCTCCACGCCCAACACCTCGGGTGCCACTTCGCTGAACTTCCGCGCGATCGACTTGAAAATTTCCCAGTCCGACTTGCTTTCATAAGCCGGGTCCACTGCCGCCTGTAGCGGGTGGATGAACGGATGCATGTCGGAGGTGTTGAGGTCGTCCTTTTCGTACCAGCTGGCTGTCGGCAGCACGATGTCGGAATAGACGCAGGTGGTGGACATGCGGAAATCAATGGTCACCAGAAGGTCAAGCTTGCCCGTCGGGGCCTCGTCATGCCAGACGGCCTCTTTCGGCATGACGCCGCCTTCCTCGCCCAGATCTTTGCCCATCACGCCGTGATCCGTGCCCAGCAGGTGCTTGAGGAAATACTCGTGCCCCTTGCCCGACGAGCCCAAGAGGTTTGAGCGCCAGACAAAAAGGTTGCGCGGCCAGTTTTCCGGCGCATCGGGATCTTCGCAGGACATCTGCAAATCGCCGGATTTCAGTTGTTCGGCGACATAGGCGGGAATATCCTTTCCCGCCGCCTTTGCATCTTTGGAGACCTCCAGCGGGTTGGTTTTCAACTGCGGGGCGGAGGGCAGCCAGCCCATGCGCTCGGCACGGATGTTGTAGTCGATCAGGCTGATGTCCCAATCGCCCTCGGGCGCGGTGGGCGACAGGATCTCGCCTGCGCTCAGGGTCTCGTAACGCCATTGATCCGTATGGGCATACCACGCGGAGGTCGAATTCATATGACGTGGCGGACGGCTCCAGTCCAGGCCAAAGGCCAGCGGCTGCCAACCGGTCTGCGGGCGCAGCTTTTCCTGCCCCACATAATGCGACCAGCCGCCGCCCTCCTGGCCGATACAACCGCACATCACCAGCATGTTGATGATGCCGCGATAGGCCATGTCCATGTGATACCAATGGTTCAGACCAGCCCCGAGAATCACCATCGACTTGCCATGGGTCTTTTCGGCGTTGCCGGCAAATTCCCGCGCCACGGCGATGATCTTTTCGCGATCAACTCCAGTGATTTTTTCGGCCCATGCGGGAGTATAGGGGCTGTCGTCGTTGAAATCCTTCGACACCCAGTCACCGCCGAGACCACGGTCGAGCCCGTAGTTCGCGCAGAACAGGTCGAATACCGTGGCAACCAGCACCTCCTGCCCATCGGCCAGCGTGACGCGCTTGGCGGGAATGTTGCGGGTCAGCACATCAGGGTGGTCGCATTTGACGAAATCGCCCGTCGCGGCGCCGCCGAAGTAGGGGAAATCGACGCCTACGATCTCGTTATGATCTTCATCGAGGATTTGCGTCAGGCGCAGGTTCACCTCTGCTCCCTTGGCGCGTTCCTCGAGGTTCCATTTGCCCTCTTCGCCCCAGCGGAAACCGATGGAGCCGTTGGGGGCGACGACCTGTCCGCTTGCTTCGTCGTAGGCGACCGTTTTCCAGTCGGGGTTGTTTTTCTCGCCCAGCTTGTCGTTGAAATCCTCGGCGCGCAGCATCCGGCCGGGCACAACGTGCCCCGCCTTTTCATCCAACCGCACGAGCATCGGCATATCGGTGTATTTGCGGGCGTATTCCTCGAAATACGAGGCCTGACGATCCAGATGAAATTCGCGCAGGATCACGTGGCCCATGGCCATTGCCAGCGCCGCATCGGTGCCGGCCTGCGGGTTCAACCAGATGTCGCCAAACTTGGCGGCCTCGGAGTAGTCTGGGCTGACAACGGCAGATTTGGTGCCGCGATACCGAACCTCGGTATAAAAATGCGCGTCGGGCGTGCGGGTTTGCGGCACGTTCGAGCCCCAGAGCATCAGGAAGCCCGCGTTGTACCAATCGGCCGATTCCGGCACGTCGGTCTGTTCGCCCCATGTTTGCGGAGAGGCGGGCGGCAGGTCGCAATACCAGTCATAGAACGACATGCAGGTACCACCCATCAGGCTCAAGTAGCGCGAACCGGCGGCATAGCTAACCATCGACATGGCGGGGATCGGCGAAAAGCCGAAGACACGGTCGGGTCCATAGGTTTTTGCGGTGTACGCGTTAGCCGCGGCGACGATCTCGGTCGCCTCCTCCCAGCTTGCGCGCACGAAACCGCCCTTGCCGCGCGTCTTGGTATAGCTGGCCCGCAGGGCCGGATTATTCTGGATCGCAGACCACGCGGTGACCGGCGTCATCTTCTCGCGCATCTTGCGCCACGCCCGCAACAGGCTGCCCCGGATCAGCGGGTTTTTCACACGGTTCGCGGAATAGAGATACCAGCTGTAGGAGGCACCGCGCGCGCAGCCGCGCGGCTCATGGTTGGGCAGGCCCGCGCGAGTGCGCGGGTAATCGGTCTGCTGTGTCTCCCACGTGACGATGCCGGATTTTACATAGATCTTCCATGAACACGACCCAGTGCAGTTCACTCCATGGGTCGAGCGGACGACCTTGTCGTGCCGCCAGCGGTTGCGATATGTGTCTTCCCAGTCGCGGTTCTCGGCCGTGGTCTGACCCCAACCGTCCGAGAATTGCTCCAACTCCTTCCTCTGGAAGAAGTTCAGTCTGTCGAGCAGATGGCTCATGGTTCAGTCCTTTCGTTATTCAGCAGGTTGGGCGGAGGCGAGATCGCCACGGCCGTGTTCGATGTCATGAAGAAGGCCGCCGGGACGCGTGTAGACGACCCAGGTGATCACGATGCAGATCACGTAGAAGATCAGGAATGCCCAGAGCGCACCGACCGCAGAACCGGTCATCGCAATGGAGGTTCCGTAGGCCTTGGGGATGAAAAAGGCGCCATAAGCCGCGATGGCCGAGGTAAAGGCGACGATCGCGCCGGATTCCATGCCGATCTGCCGCTTGAGCTGGTCCGCGCCAAGCTGCGGCATCAAGCGTGGCACTTCGCGGCCCATGATCACCGGGATCATCTGGAAGGTGGACGCATTGCCTACCCCGGTCAGGAAAAACAGCGCCATGAAGCAGGCAAAGAAGCCGAGGAAGGACCCAAGGCCAAGGAAGAAGATCACCCCGAATGTGGCGACGGTCATCGCGACAAAGGTCCAGAGCGTCACCCGCCCGCCGCCGAAACGGTCACTGATCCAGCCTGTGCCAGCCCGGCTGAGTGCGCCGATAAGGGGCCCAAGGAAGACGTAGTTCAGGGCGTTCACCTCGGGAAAGGCAAGCTTCGTCAGTAACGGGAAGCCCGCGGAATAGCCGATGAAGCTACCGAAGGTGCCGGTATACAGAATGCACATCAGCCAGTTGTGCTTGCGCCCGAAAATCACCACCTGATCTGCAAAGCTGGCGCGGGCGTCGGCGATGTCGTTCATCCCCAGCCAGGCGGCAACCGTGGCCGCAATGATGAACGGAACCCAGACAAAGCCCGCATTCTGCATCCATAACTGCCCGCCATCCGACATTGTTACCGGCTGGCCACCCAAGGCACCGAAAACGCCTACCGTGATGACAATCGGCACCAGAAACTGCATGACCGATACGCCCAGATTGCCAAGGCCCGCGTTCATGGCCAGTGCATTGCCCTTTTCAGCCTTGGGGAAAAAATATCCGATATTGGCCATCGACGAGGCAAAGTTGCCGCCACCAAAACCGCAGAGCAGCGCCAGTGTCAGGAAGATCAGGTAGGGTGTGTCGGGGTTCTGAACTGCATAGCCGATACCCAAGGCGGGTAGCAGCAGCGATGCCGTGGACAGTGTCGTCCACAGCCGCCCACCAAAGATCGGCACCATGAAGCTGTAGAAGATACGCAGCGTCGCGCCCGACAGGCCAGGCAGTGCCGCCAGCCAGAACAACTGGCTTGGCGCAAAGTCAAAACCAATTGCGGGCAGGCGGGCCACGACCATCGACCAGACCATCCAGACCGAAAAGGCCAGAAGCAGCGCCGGAATCGAGATCCACAGATTGCGGCGGGCAACGGCACGGCCATGGTCCTCCCAAAATTTCGCGTCCTCGGGTCGCCAGTCTTCCAGAACTCTTGGCATCGTGGTTCGTTCCGGATGGTGGATGTCCTGCATCTCGGGCAGTTGCGGCAACTGGTCGAGCACGTCGCCATGTGCGGCGCGTTCCATCGCACGGACCGACAGGTGCATCCATGTCAGCGCAATGCCGACCAGAACAAACAGCAGCGCAAAGCAGGAAGTGTAGATGCCTGTCAGATCCAGTAGCGCGCCAAAACCGATCGGCAGTGCAAAGCCGCCAAGCCCCCCGATCATGCCGACAAGTCCGCCAACTGATCCAACGTGGTTTGGGTAATAGACTGGTATGTGCTTGAACACCGCCGCCTTACCGAGGCTCATAAAAAAGCCAAGCGCAAACAACGTTACGATGAAGGGCCACAGACCCATTTGGGTCGAGAAGGCAATCGGGCCGTCCTTGCCTTGGATGATGTAATCCGTCGGCGGGTAGGACAGCATGAACAAAAAGAGCATGCTGAAGCCGAAGGTCCAATACATGACCGAACGTGCACCGAACTTGTCGGACAACACTCCGCCATAGGCCCGGAACAGCGACGCTGAGAGGCTGAACGAGGCCGCGGCCATACCGGCGAAACGCACGTCGATGCCGTAGACGTCTATCAGGTAATGCGGCAGCCACAGCGCCAGCGCCACAAAGGCCCCAAACACAAAGAAGTAGTAGAGCGAAAAGCGCCAGACCTGCAGGTTCTTGAGCGGCGCGAACTGTTGGGCCAGCGACGGGGCCTTGGCCCCTGTCTTGCGCCGTTTGACCAGCGCGGGATCGTCCTTGGCCAAAAGAAAGAAAAGGACACCGATGATGGCCAGTCCCGCCGCCCAAACATAGGCCACCCCGTGCCAACCATAAGCGACCATGACAAAGGGGGCGACGAACTTGGTGACCGCCGCGCCAACGTTTCCTGCCCCGAAAATGCCAAGTGCCGTGCCTTGGTGACCCGCGTCATACCAGCGGCTGACATAGGCCACGCCGATGATGAACGACCCACCAGCAAGTCCGATGCCAAGCGCGGCAATCAGATACATGATATAGGTGTCCGCCAACGTCAGTGCCCATGTGGCCAGCGCGGTCAAAATCATCTGACTGGAGAATACGAGCCGTCCGCCGTATTTCTCTGTCCATACCCCCAGGAACAGGCGGCTGATGGAGCCGGTCAGGATCGGCGTGGCAACCAGAAGGCCGAACTGGGTATCATTCAGACCAAGTTCGGCCTTTATGGCGACACCGATAATTGAAAAGATCGTCCAGACCGCGAAACAAGCGGTGAAGGCGACGGTGCTCAGGCTCAGGGCGCGCGTTTGATCTGCGTGACTGGCTGTGGCAACTGTCTGCATGGCAGGGTCTCCAGCAAGAATGGCATGTCACCCCCAAAACGGGGATCGGTACCAGCCTTCGGGCCATAGCCGGCAAAGTTGTTTGATCTGGATCAACCGCTACGAGAATATCAAACGAAACAAGTATCTTATAGAAATTTATCACCTCACCAACACGCATGCATCAATCCCATTAGCACACAGATCAATGCCCATAATTGACAAATATCAATTACTGTGGTGATGATGAACGACATTATCAGAGAAAGGTTATCATGCCCGACTCGGAATACCGGGATATTCGCTATCTCGATCTTTTCTCCCAAATGGCGGATGAGAATTTCACCGTGTTGATGCGCGGCGCTTACGTGCAAAACTTCCCCGCGCAGATTGAATTGATCACCGAAGGCGAGCCGAGCGATTTTCTTCACGTCGTTATTTCAGGCTCGGTCGATCTGTTCTCGATGTGGAATGGCAGAGATACCAGCATGGCCACTGTGCGGCCCATCTCGACCTTCATTCTGGCCGCGACAATCAAGGACGCGCCATACCTGATGTCGGCCCGCACTTTGGAGAAAAGCAGGATCGCGCTGATCCCCAGTCAGGACGTCCGCACGATCTTCGATGCCGACGGCAATTTTGCGCGCGCAATCGTGGCAGAGCTTGCGCAATGTTACCGCTCGGTCATCAAGGCACAAAAAGATCTCAAGCTTCGAACCTCGCTCGAACGACTCGCAAATTACCTCCTTAGGCAACAGAAACGGGCCGGCAACGGGACTGTATTCGATCTCGAATTCGAAAAGCGCCGCTTGGCTTCGGTGCTCGGCATGACACCAGAGAACCTCAGCCGCGCCTTCAAGGGCCTGCAACCTTACGGCGTAATAGTGAACGGCACCCGCATCACCATAAGCGATCAGGCCGGCCTCGAGAGGTTTGCCAAACCCAATCCACTAATCGACAATATTTCGTCCTGAAATTCAGGGCAGTGGGTTGACCCCGAACAGATAGGGGTGCAGCCAGATCAGTCCGAGATAAAGAGCCAAGCCAGCTAAAATATGGGACACCGCAAAGCAGTGAATGACCACCTGCTGACGCAGGAGGCATCACTTGGAGGAATGTAATTCCAGGTACTGCTTGATGATATCGTCGGTGACGTTGCCCGATGTGGTGGAGAAATACCCACGTGCCCAAAAGCGCCTTCCCCAGTAGCGCTTGCGCAAATCTGGGAATTCCATTTGGATCCGGCGGGACGAGCGGCCCTTGATGCGCTGCATCACATCGGAGAGCGACAGTTTCGGCGGGATCGACAAGAACATATGGACGTGATCGCGCGCCAGAACGCCCTTGACGATATGCACACCAAGCTCGTTGCACGTTGGATGATAATCTCACGAATACGCTCTCGCATCGCGCCGTGCAAAACCTTGTAACGATACTTCGTAGCCCACACGACGTGGTATCTGTGATAAAATCGCGTGTGCGCGGATGACGAGTAGCGCATGATCTTCCTCCCCGGAATCTGAAGCCATACCCCTTCGGGGGCTTCAGATTCCGGGGAGGAAGATCACAGAAAGATTCGCTGAAGCGGACCGGCTGGAAGCCGGTGGCTTCGATCCATTAAGTGGAAAGTGAAGTACCGGCGGTGCGACTGCGACAACCCTCCTCAGGCGCTGCCATTCGGGACCCATCTCATGGCGCTTGCGACGGTCGATCAGCTGACCGCCAAGAAGCGCGAAGATCGCGAACGTGCCGAATAGGATGACATGCGCCAGATCGCCATTCGGCACGATATGGGCTGCGGCCCAAAGGGCCATCGCCAAAAGCAAGGGATGGCGCGACCAGCGGACAATGCCGGGCCGCGCAGCGTCGAAGCGTTCATTTTGCGCTCCGCCAAAGGAAAAACGGATTGGGCCGCGCAATTGACAGTGCAAGGATCAGACAGACCGGCAGCATCACGGCCAATGGCGCATACGCCTGCCAAGATGCCCAGCCCCAAGCCTGTACATACGGCGCACGTCCCGCCGCACCGATCAGCCACGCCAGAACGCCCAGCGACAGCGCCGAATAGGCAAGCGTGAAGCCGAACCGTCCCAGGCGCTTTTGCAACCAGTGCCGTATGGGCGGGCGCACCGGGATAGAATGCGACAGAAAAAATACGGCATAGGCAACACTGACTTCAAGCCATCCCATGCGCGCGCCCTCTCATCGCCGCCTGGCGGCCGGCAGTCGCAGCAAAAGGGGACCATAGACCACGGCAAAGCCTCCGAAGGCCACGATCCAGCCCGCGCCCGCAACCGTGCTCAGTGGCACCGACAGATCTGGCCATATCCCAGCTGCGACCCGCGCCAGCACCGACAAGACCAAAGCCAAGTAAATCACGAGGGTGCCGGCCCCTGCCGTCAACGATTGGCCTGTATGACCCAACGTGGCCCGCGTCATCACCGCCAGCGTCATAAGCCCGATCGCCCCCGCCATCCACAGATGCTGCGCGCCGGCCATCCCCAAGGAACCGGGTGCAAGGATTTCCGCCGCCAGCGCCAAGGCTCCGAGCGGCACAAAGGCGTAGCCAGCATGTAGTACCGTCACCAGCGGTTCGGCCAGCGTCAGATGCCCCGCCCAGCGAGCCAGCCGGATCAGGTGCAACGCTCCCGCCACCGCAAGCGTCACGCCCGTCAGCGGATGCAAAGGCAGGCCAACCCAAAGGCAGAGCCCCACCAGCAAAGCAACCAGCGCCACCTTGTCGAATGCCTGCATCGGCGGCGCGGGCAAAATCTTGCTTTGCCGCTTTACCAGCCAGTTACGTGTAAAGGATGGAACCACGCGCCCACCAATGACTGCAATCATCATGATGCCCGCGCCCAGCCCCAGCCGCAGGCCATAGCCTTGCGCGGCATACCCTCCGCGTGCGGCCTCCCAGTGAAACAGCGCGTTGCCAATGATGAACACGCCCAACATCCCCAGCACGATCAGGTTGCGCCAGTTCTTGCCGGCCACGATCTCACGCCCGATGGAGAGCGCGAAGACTACCGGAAAGGCCAGATCGACAGCCGCCACAAACCCTGCAGGAAGGCCGACCGATACGGCCAACGCCACGCGCCCCGTCAGCCACAAAAGCGCCAGCATGCCAAGCCGCCAGCCGACGATCGGTAAACGCCCTGTCCAGTTCGGCACCGCCGTCAGCAGGAAACCCGCGACCACGGCCCCCAGATAGCCAAAAAGAAACTCATGCGCATGCCAGCTGACCGGATCGAAGGCCATCGGCAGGCGCAAGCTACCAAACAGCATCAGCACCCAGAGCGCCATGACCAGCGCAGCCCAGACCGCCGCACCGAAGAAGAAAGGGCGGAACCCGAAAGTCAGGATCGCGGGGCCTGTCCAGGCGCGCATCTGTTCAGAGGTCGAGGTCATCTGTCTGTCCTTGTCACCGTCACACCGTCCTCGGTCAGGATCAGGTCAAGCGGAATGTCATGGGGTTGCGGGTAAATCGTGGAGAGGCGTGCGGCGCTGAGCGCAATGCCGATCGTCACGGGCCGCGGCGCCAAAATGGCCAGCGTCCGGTCGAAATAGCCACCGCCCCAGCCAAGCCGAAAACAGCCGCCGTCCCAGCCAAGGCAGGGGGCGAGCGAGAAATCCGGGTTAAGGGCTTCTGCCTCGAATGGGGGAATAAGAATATTCCAGTCGCCGCGCACCATTTTCGTCTCGGGCGTCCAGCGCCGAAAAATCAAAGGCGCCTCGCGGATTTCCACGACGGGCAGCGCAACGGTGACGCCCGCGCGGTGCAACTCACTCAACAGATGGCGCAGATCCGGTTCACCCTTGATTGGCCAGTAGCCGGCCAGGACGGTATCCCGCCCTACCCCACGTTCGGTCAGCACGGCTCGCAAATGCGCGCCGATCTGCTCTGAGACCCGCGCCCGTCCAGTTTGACCCAGTGCGTCCCGCACGCCAGCCAGCCGTATCCGTTCCGCACTGCGCCAGCGCGCAACATCGCGTGCCTGACTCGGATCGACTGCCAACGGGTCGACATAGTCAGGCACCACCTCGCCGGCCATGCAAGGCGGCGAAGCAAAATGCCGCGAGCGGTCACTGTTCCCAGACATTTCGCGCCTCCTCCATTTGATAGCCCCAAGATGGACACGTTTAACGCATTGACAGGATCACATTCCCGAACTGGGGAAAAAGAAGATCATTCTCCAATCGTATCCGGTCAGTCAGAGCATTCATGAAAACTGAAAGGCTTTCATGAAGGTGGGTCCGTGTTCTGCGTGCACCCCAAACCTGAATACGGTCAGGGGACAATACCCCGATCTGACTGGTGGTACCGTCGTGCTGGTCAGGATCGGCGCGCATCCCGGCAATTGAATTTCCGATGCTTGGGTCACCACCCTTGCGAATTGCAGGACAGAGGATCAGCACTTTTTCGTTCATATGCACATCCCCTTCGGCCATCATGTGTGGCAACAGATCGGGCACGCCCTCTTGCTCGGCTTCGTCACCAAAATATGCTGTTTCCATCTGTTCAGTCATCGCTGCGAAGGAAGCCAGCTGAACGCGATTTGGTGCGTGATAGCGGACTTCGATGTAGCGGGTAACTTCTACAGCGTCATGGAGGGACAGGCTGTCAGGCATCTTAGATTCCTGTCATCGAAATAGTGAAGGCACCGCATCGGGAGAGGCCTGCGCCTCCGCCACAGCGATGTGAAGCGAACGCGCGATGCGTTCGGCGCGAAGAATGACGTGTGCGGCGCCCTCCGGTGTGCAGACCTCTTGCGCCGTCTCTCGGAATAGCTGGAGCCAACGGTCGAAGTGTTCCGCCGCGATGGGAAGTGGAGTGTGCGCAGGAACTGGACGCCCGTGATAGTGTCCCGTCATCAGCGCCACCGAAGACCAAAACGCGACCATACGTTCCAGATGCGGCCCCCAGTCGGAGATGCGCGCAGAGAAGATAGGGCCAAGAATGTCATCGTCACGAACGCGGGCATAGAAGGAATGCACGAGGGTGCGCAACAAGGCCTCATCGAGTCCGGTCTCGGCCATTATTCTTGCGGTCATTTCCGGGCGGACAGAGGCGATTCCTTGCGTCGGATCGAGTAGCGTCATTTCGGGCCCTCGTGATTGCTGCCTTGCATTCCAGTCTATGGCTGGTAATAGGTATTGTAAATACTCATTAAGGATTGGAGCATCCCGAACATGCGCCTCACGACCTTCACCGACTACGGTTTCCGGATGCTCATGCGCATGGCAAGCGACCCGGCCCGCGCCTATTCAACCGCAGAGCTTGCGGCAGAATTCGGCTTGTCGCGGACTCATCTGACCAAGATCATGCAGCGGCTTGCGAAAGCCGGATATGTTGAAACCCGGAGAGGCAGCGGCGGTGGTGCAATCCTTGCGATACCAGCGGCCGAGATCCGACTGGGCGCCATAATCCGCCTGCTGGAAGACGGACAGCCACTGGTCGAATGCCTCTCAGCCGACGGAGGGGACTGCACGATCGACGGACGCTGCCGGTTGAAGTCGCGTCTACGATCCGCAGAGAGATCATTCATGGCTGATATGGATCGCTCAACCCTCGCAGACATTGCTCTAACCACAGCTTCGAACCTCCGTGCAGAAACAGGAGAGCATTAATGTTAGCAACCCTCACCCAAATGGAACGGCGTGTTGGCATTGGCCTATCGGTCGCGCTTGCATTGATGGGGTTTCTCATGGCCGCCGCAGCGCGAGAGGGACCTATGGCAGTGCATGGAGGGATGGCGCTTGCTTTGGGGCTCGCCCTGGTGTTTTTGATTGGCGGCGCACTTTACGATTACGCAGAGCCGGGCCCTGACAGGCTGACACGCTATTATGATGCTCCAACGCGCTTCGGAATCAGCATGACGCTGATCTGGGCGATCATCGGGATGGGTGTCGGCGTCTGGGTGGCTGCGCTGATGTACTGGCCGGAAGCGACCCCGATGTGGCCCGCGACCAGCTTTGGACGGCTACGTCCGGTGCATACGACCAGTGTGATCTTCGGTTTCGGTGGCAACGCTCTGATCGCAACATCATTTCACGTGCTACAACGCACATCTCGCGCGCGACTGGCTGATGCGATCAGTCCGTGGTTCATCCTGATCGGATTTAACCTTTTCTGCGTTTGGGCGGTAACCGGCTACCTGATGGGCAGCACCCAATCCAAGGAATACGCCGAAGCCGAATGGTATGCCGATATTTGGTTGGTCGTGGTCTGGGTGACCTATTTCGCGCTCTATATCCGCACTCTGGCCCGCCGGAATGAACCGCATATCTACGTTGCCAATTGGTACTACATGGCGTTCATCTTAGTTGTGGCGATGCTGCACATCGTCAACAACCTCGCGCTGCCGGTAACTTGGACAGTGGCTGAAAGCTTCACCATCTGGGCGGGAGTCCAGGACGCGATGATCCAATGGTGGTATGGCCACAATGCGGTTGCGTTCTTCCTCACAGCTGGTTTCTTGGGAATGCTCTATTACTTCCTGCCGGTGCGTGCAGGGCGGCCCATCTGGTCCTACCGTTTGTCGATTGTCAGCTTCTGGGGCATTGTCTTTTTTTACATATGGGTGGGGTCGCACCATCTGCATTACACCGCCCTGCCCTATTGGGTTCAGACGCTTGGGATGACCTTCTCGATCATGCTGCTGGTGCCCAGCTGGGCATCAGCGGGCAATGCGATCGCCACGCTGAACGGAGCGTGGCACAAGGTGCGCGACGACGCGACCCTGCGCTTCATGTTCGTGGCCGCCGTATTCTACGGCTTATCCACCTTCGAAGGTTCATTTCTCGCCATACGCCCGGTCAATTCGCTATCCCATTACACCGACTGGACGGTCGGCCATGTGCATTCCGGCACCCTGGGATGGGTCGCGATGATCGTTTTCGGCGCAATCTATACGCTGGTGCCGCAACTCTCGGGGCGCGAACACATGGCTTGGCCCAAGGCAGTTGAATGGCACTTCTGGCTCGCGATTTCCGGCACACTCATCTACGTCGTCTCGCTATGGAACGCTGGCATCACCCAAGGGCTGATGTGGCGGGCCTATGACGAGAACGGGGCGCTTTCCTACAGCTTTGTGGAATCCGTGCAGGCCATGGCGCCCTATTACGCGGCCCGCACGCTGGGCGGCGCGCTGTTCCTGAGTGGTGCTGTAATCTGCGCGCTCAATTGCCAAGCCACGGCGCGCAGAGCGCAACCGAGCAATGAATCTGCCGCTGATCGCCCTCTAAACACCCAAGCAGCGGAGTAAGCTGATGCTGAAACTCCATTACAATCTTGAAAAAGCCTCGATGGGCCTGGTGGCCGGGATCATCATCGCCGCCTCGATCGGCGGAATCGTCGAAATCGCGCCTCTTTTCGTCATTGATGAGACCGTTGAGCTGCCGGATGACTTGCGTCCGCACACGCCGCTGGAACTGGCCGGGCGCGAAATCTACATCCGTGAGGGGTGCTATGCCTGTCACAGCCAGATGGTGCGCAGTCTCGCCGA
>NZ_JBAPKZ010000039.1:0-29331 GCF_037083805.1 Roseovarius sp. D0-M9
GATCCCAGCAGGTGGTGGGCATAGCATTGATACTGGGCTCAACAGCTTCGGTGCGCGCTCGCGATGAATTAATCAGATCGCCCGGTGTGATTTCTCCCTTGCGCAGAAGTGCGACGACTTCATGCGCTTCATGTGCGCAGAGCTCTGGCCCAGTGAAGGGATGTGATCCAGACGATTTCATAGTGCCATTCCGACGATAAGCGCGCTGTCGCGGCGCGCACCAACGACAAAACAGAGAAACTACCCTTCTTCAATAGCACAACGCAAACGCAGGAACGGGTTTTGATCTGCAAAATCAATCTAGAAGCCCAAAATAGAAAGCCTCGGCTTCTCGTTACGCTGCGCAAAAAAATTGTAGATCGCAGCCTCCATCCTCGATTCACGGCGGGAATTCTTGATAGAACTCGTGCTACAGAGCCTTGAGGAGGGCGGGGCGGTTTTGTAGCCTTTTCCTATAAAATCCATGTATGAGCTGATTGTTCGAAAAGGAATACAAATTGCCTGATCCAACGTCCGAGGTGATCTTTCACGCCTTCCCGCAATCTCCTGTTGCCGAGAAAGTCAGAGTCACCTTTGGCATAAAGGGACTTGCGTGGCGAAGCGTGGAAGTCCCGCGCCTGCCACCCAAACCAATGCTGACAACTCTCACTGGCGGCTACCGGCGCACGCCGGTCATGCAGATCGGTGCGGACATTTACTGTGACAGCCAGTGCATCATCCGGGAACTTGAACGGCGATACCCCTCCCCTGGCTTCATGTCCACGACGGAGCAGGGCTTGATGTGGTGCCTCAGCAGGTGGACGGACGGGACCTTGTTTGACCTGACAGTGCGACACGTTCTGGGTGCGGCTGGCGATAGTCTGGACAAGGACATTGCTGCGGATCGTGGACGTCTTTACTTTGGCGAGGACTGGGCCACAGGGCTTAAGCATGCCAACGCCGATCTGCCACATCTGATGTCCCAGATGCGCGCGCCCCTGTCATGGCTGAACGCGCAACTGTCTGATGGGCGCCTATTCTTGCTCGGTTCGCAGCCGACTGCGATAGATGCACAGTTCTACCATATTGTTTGGTTCTTACGGTGCCGATGGGCAGACGGGCCATCGTTTCTGTCCGAGTTCGAAGACCTCGTTCGCTGGGAGGGAAATATCCGTGAACTTGGCCATGGCGCCCCGAGCGAAATGGACCCACAGGATGCCATAACGCGCGCAAAGGAACTGGAGCCAACGGCCATGACGGGTGTGGCCGCGGACGACCCTCAGCGCCTCTCGGTCGGGCAATCCGTAACGATTCAACCTGACGTTAATGGCGGCGAGAAACCAGTTTCAGGGAAGATACGCTACGCGGATGCAGAGACAGTCGTTTTAGAACGCTTCTCCGAAGATGTGGGTGCTGTGTGCGTCCACTTTCCGCGATTTGGATACCGGATAGCCTGATCCTGTCAGAAGAATCTGGCTGGAGCCGGGTAAGGGTGCTCGCTAGCGTTTGCACATGACCAAATACAGGGATTGAATCCCAATCGCGATTAAATCCGTCGGAATTCGCGAACCAGTTATATCGCGGCGAACTGGCCTGGTCTGCGGGTCTATCCTGCATCGAACGACGTGCAGGCCGTCAAAACCACGACGGGGAAGAGGGTCCAGATGACCGCGATGATCCCGATGATGGCAAGGGTGATGCTGGCCCATCGGCTCACTCCCCGCTGCATGCCCGAGGCTTGACTGGTCAGGACCAGCAGGAACGCGACTTGCAGGGCCAAGGCGACCCCCGCGGCGGCGACGACAGGTGTGTGGGTCCAGCCTTGGGCACAAGCGATGCCATGCACCCCATAGACGGCGCTGAAGGAGGCAAGCCACAGCACAAGCGGCCCGAAGAGGCGAATTACCTCGCTCATGACAAGACCTCGGGGGCAAAGGCGGCCACCAGCGCGACAAGCGCGATGACCGCGGCATAATCGATCCAGAGCCGGACAATCCGGACTTCACCGCTGCGGCGTGCCGACAGATACCCGGTCGCCGATCTGCCGATGACGAAGGCTGACATGAGGGCCGCGAGGGCGGCGTGGAAGAGGGCATAGCCGCCGATCACCCACAAGGTCGCATCATGCGCGTGGCGGGCCGGGTCAGGCAGTGCCAGCAGGATCGACAGGGCGCCCGCCATCACCCCGAGCGTGCCGATCAGCGACAGGATGAGGCCAGCAAGGGCGCTGCCCCCGCGGTGAAGTCTGGCCGAGGCAAACCGGATGGCGATCGGTGCGATGAGTGCTCCGGCGACGGCGACCCCAATCCAGAGCACGTTGGTGACGGCCCAATCCGGCGGGGGCCAGTTGGGGGCGACCGTCCAGAGAAACGCATAGCCGAACAGCAGCGAGCCGAAGAAGGTCGCATTGGCGATCAGCAGGAACACCGACCCCCACCAGCCGGGGGGATGGGCGGTCTCCGAGGCATAGGGCAGCGTCATGCCGTGTCCGGCGGCCTGCGGGCCCTGATCGGTCCTGTGGCCAAGGCTCCAGACCCAGCGGACTGCGAGGGCAACGACGACAGCACCCGAGAGCGGCACCAGCCAGTAGGCCTTGATCAGCATGCCGAGGAAAATCCCCCCGGTCACAAAGGCCATGATAATCGGCAAACAGGTGTTTTGCGGATAAACGACAATGCCATCGGGCCGCCCGGTCGCGGTGTCGACCGTCAGTGTTTCGCGCAGGCCGGCGCGCGGCGTGCCAAGATAGCCTTCGCCCTTCGCCAGCCGCACCGCCAGATCGGCGTCATCGGTCAACGGATCGCGCGACGTCACCTCCGGCAAACTGGCGAAGTTGTAGGGCGGGGGCGGGATCGGCATGGCCCAGTCCAGCGTGCCCGCACGCCACGGGTTGCGCGGACCGCGCGAGCGTCGAACCGCGTTCACCACCACGTCGATCAGGATCAGGGCAAAGCCGATCGCCATGACGAAGCTGAAAACCGAGGAGATCAGATTGATCACCTCCCACCCGGACCCGACATCATAGGTGTCGATCCGGCGGCGCTGCCCCAGCAGCCCGACCCAATGCATCAGCAGGAACGTGCCGTGAAACCCGACAAAGACCAGCCAGAACGCCGTCTCGCCCAGGTTGAAGAACCGCTTGCGCCCGGTCAGATGCGGCATCCAGTAATAGAGTGCGGCCAGCATCGGAAAGACGAAGCCACCCACCAGCACATAATGCAGATGTGCCGTCACGAATGCCGTATCGTGCACTTGCCAGTCAAACGGCACGACAGCGACCATCACCCCGGTCAGGCCACCGATCACGAAGGTCGCAAAGAACCCGACGATCCACAGCATGGGCAGCCGCATCTGCGGGCGCCCCTTCCATAAGGTGCCGAGCCAGGCAAATATCTGCACCCCCGTCGGCACCGCAACGAGGGTGGACGCGGCGGAAAAGAAGGCGAGCGCCATGTGCGGAATGCCCGTGGCGAACATGTGGTGCACCCAGATGCCGAAGCTGAGCACGCCAAGCGAAATCGCCGCGACCACAACCCACCCGTAGCCCAGCAGGGTCGTGCGCGCCATCACCGGCAGGATCGTCGAGATGACCCCGGCGGCGGGCAGGAAGATGATATAGACCTCAGGGTGGCCGAACAGCCAGAACAGGTGCTGCCACAAGAGGCTGTCGCCACCATGCTCGACCTGAAAGAACGGCAAGCCAAAGGCGCGCTCCAGCTCCAGCAGAAGCGAGCCGAGGATCAACGGCGGAAAGCCCGTCAGGATCATCAGCGAGGTGACCAGCGCATACCAGGCGAAGATCGGCATGCGCCACAGCGTCATTCCCGGCGCGCGGTAGCGCAGGATGGAAACGGTGATCTCCACCGCAGCGCAGATGGCCGAAATCTCGACGAAGGTGATGCCGATCAGCCAGAAATCCGAATTGATCCCCGGACTGCCAAGGGTTGACGACAGCGGCGGATACATGAACCAGCCGGAATCGGGCGCGATGCCCGCCAGCAGCGCAAAGATCAGCATCGAGCCGCCGAACACATAGCACCAGAATCCATAGGCCGTCAGACGCGGAAAGGCGAGGTCGCGCGCTCCCAGCAGTTTCGGCAGAAGATAGACGGCCAGCCCCTCGAACAGGGGAATGGCGAAGAGGAACATCATGATCGTGCCGTGCATGGTGAAGATCTGGTTGTAGATCTCGGGGCCCATGAAGGGCGAGCGCGGCGTGGCCAGCTGCGCCCGGATCAGCATCGCAAGAATGCCACCGATGAAAAAGAACGTCGCGGCAACCAGCAGGAACATCCGGCCGATGTCGCCGTGGTTGACCGTGGTCAGCCAGCCGCGCCAACCGGGGTCGGAGGCCCAGATCCGCGTCAGTTCGCGGTGGCGGCGCAGCGCGTTCATCGGGCGGCACCTTCGACCAATTCGGACCAGGCGTCCGCATCATGCGCGGTCACGACAAATCGGTGGCCAGCATAGCCCTTGCCATTGAATTCGGCGCCGACGCCCGCGTAATCGCCCGGCATGTCGGCCTGAATCCTGAGCACGTTCACATGGCCCGGAATCGCATCCAGCTTGCCCGCCAGACGCGGCACCCAAAAGCTGTGGATCACGTCAAGGCTGGTGATATGCACATCGACCGGACGGCCTGCGGGAATGTGCAGCACGCCGTCCGTATCCTCCACGCTCAGGCCGGGGTAGGCAAAGCGCCAGGCCCATTGCCGCGCTTCGGCCTCCACGGCCACGACATCCGTTCCGGCGCGTGGCAGCAGGCGTTCGCCGATGACCAGCCCGTAGGCGAGCAGGGCCGCGAGAACGGTGATTGGAAACACGAGGCCCAGACCGATGATCCAGCGGCCTTCGCCGCCGCGCTCCGCCTCCGGGGCGTCGGACCCGCGGACGCGGAACGCCAGCGCCAGCAGTGCCATGACGAGCACAAAGATTGCGACCGCCCCGGCCAGAAGCACCCACCACAGGGTTGCAATCGCCGCGGCGGCCGGCCCGGCCGGATGAAGGACGGACAGCCGGTCGGTGCAACCAACCAGCAGCATCAGCGTTGAAAGCGTAAAGAACAGGCGTCCGCCCCTGCGAAAAGGAAAACCACGATGACGCAAGACCCGGAGACCCAAGATTTGGCCAAAACCCCGGACGATGCGCTGGTGGACCCGATCACCACCAACCCAGACTTCGAACTGACCTCGTCCAAGATCGCGATCCTCGGTCACCCGATCCACGCCATGACGGTGGCCTTTCCCGTGGCGTTGACCTTCTGCACCTTCGGGGCAGACGCCTTTTATTGGTGGACAGGCGACGCGTTCTGGGCCCGCGCTGCCGTCTGGGCCTCGGGCACGGCCTTTCTGTTCGGGCTTCTCGCGGCCCTGTCGGGAACCATGGAGTTGCTGATGGTGCCGGGCATTCGGGTTCGCTCCGCCGCCTGGACCCATGCCGCAATCGCCGTCCTGCTGCTGTCGCTGCTGGGGGCGAACTGGGGATACCGTATGACCGGATACGAGACCGTGATCCTGCCATACGGAATCCTGCTGTCGGCGTTCAACGTGCTTGTGGTCGGGGCGACGGGTTGGCATGGCGGCAAGCTCGTTTTCGATTACGGTTTGGGGGCAGCGAAGGGAAGCTGACCGTCCTGCGTCTGGGTCAACCATTCAGGCATCGGCAGGCCGTGCAGGTCGGGTTTCCCCAGGACCAGCGCCAGAATGGCGAGGACCGGCACCAGCAGCAGGATCAGCGGCAGCACGGGCTTGGGCGGGACATGCTGGCCCGCGCTCTCGGCAACCCGCGTGAGGATGCCGCCGATCCAAGCGTGGAAAGCGACGAGAAGCGCCACGAAGACCAACTTGGCGAACAACCACGGCACATAGGCCTCGCGCAGGAAGATAAGCGCGGTTCCCGAGCCGATGGCCACCAGCGCAGCGGGGGTGATGGCAAAGACATAGCTGAAATGGGTGATGTGGCGGATGCGCGTGAAATCCGCCTGACTGGCCGCCTTGTCGTGCAGCGAAAGCATCAACGGCAGAGCCGCCAGTCCGCCACACCAGAAGATGAGGGCCGCAATGTGCAGCCCCTTGAAGTGCGGGATCAGGCCTTTTGCAAGCTCGTTCATGGCTGCGCGGCAGGCTGGCGACCCCAGCCGCGCCGTGCCGCCAGCACGCCGAAGGCGAGGTAGGGAAGGGCGGCCGGAATCCACATGATCAGACCGCCAAGTTGCTGGTCCTGAAGCGAGGTGAACCCCCAGTCCATCGGCGCGACCGCGTGGATCTCGTAGAGCGCTTGAGGCGCCAGCGTCAGCAAGGCACCCAGGAACGCCATCTGCATGAAACCGGCCCAGATCAGCAGGATCATCGATCCTGCGGGCTGATCGGGATGCAGGACAGCGCGCCAGAAGATCACGGCGGGCACGAACAGGGTCGCCTGCATCGCCCAATAGATCGCGACGTTCGACAGGGCCGCATCATAGGCGGCTGGCAAGTGCCAAAGCCAAAGCGGCACCGTCGCCACAAGGAAGGCCGGAAAGACAGCCACAAGGCGCGCCGGGCGCAACGCCAGCGCAAGCAGCGGGGCCGCAACCGCGATCAGCAGGACATGATGAACGACACGGGCCGAGAACAGCGCGACCGACAGCGCACAGAGCGGCGAGACGAAGGTGATCACCAGAACCGCGACGGCCGCCGCGCCGGGCCTGCGCCGCCCGACAGTGAGGGCCATCACTGCAAGGCCAAGGAGCAAGACCGGATCGAGGTTCCATTGCAACAGGATATCGGCCGGAAGGGGGGCCGGGCCGCAATAAACACCGTCCGCCCACGAACGCTCCATCACTGCACCGCCGGGAGCGACGTCGAACAGGCTGTGTCATGGCTGGCAAATGGCCGGGTCATCACCAGATGGGCGGCCCCGCCGTCCGAAACACCCGCAGGCCGGGTCACGGGTATCATCCAATCTGGCATGAGTCTGCTCCCTGTTCCGGGCTTCATTCGCAAGTCCAACGCGCAACACGGAAATCTGTTCCCACCAACCCGGCAGATTGCAGAGTTGGGGGCAAAGCCCTTGTCATATGCGGGATCTCTTCGGCGGTGATTGGGCCGGGATCGTCGTTGCCGAAACGCGGTCGTGCCTTGGCTGCAAGCACCGGATCGATGCGTTTAGCACGGGGGTGGGGTAAAACCCCTGGCCAAAATGGCCGCCCGATCATTAAACACTGGCGCAAGACCGGGCAGACATGACAAGCATTCGCCCGAAGATAGAAGAATTGACAATGAATGAGGCAAGTCATGAACCGAACTGCACCGTTTGCCATTTTGGCGCTCATGCTCGTCGCCAGTTGCGGCGCCGCACCGGGCAACCGCACGATGGTCGAGGGCGCGGGGCCGGATGAGCTGCTGAAGCTTCGGGCCGGTCCCGGTCTGGGCTATCGGGTGGTGCTTGGCCTGCCCGATGGGACCGATCTGATCCGCCGCGATTGCGTGACTGAAATCGGCCAGCTCTGGTGCCAGGTCTCGCTTGGATCTTTGCCCGGCATCACCGGATATGTGTCAGCCGACTACCTGTCGGTAAAATAGCGTCCGGCGGCGCCGGATGGACCTGAAAAAGACCGGCACCTTCAAATCTCGTCGATCTCGAAGACCCATTCTTCGGGGCCGATCTGGTTGTGGATGAGGAGTTTGACCCAATCGTCGATGTCCTGCGGCTCGAACAGGCCGCAGCGCGCCAAGGCGCGGCGAAGATCGATCCGCTCACCCAGAAACTCCAGCACGACCGCCGAGGCGGCCGGCTTGCGACCGCGCCGCATCGAACCGCCGGTCTGGACGCCGCGCAGATGGCCGGGACGCGGGGTGTAGGACGGGTAGAGCATAAGCTGCGTGATCGAACTAGCCGCCAGAACGTCATGCTCGATGATGTGGATGCGGTGACCCAGATGGAAGGCCAGCCCTTCGTATTTGCTGACGAAGCGGTCATCAGGAAGCTCGGGGTTTGTCCCGACTTCGATATTCTTCCACAGGTGCCGACCGTCCTTTTCGGTGATGACGGCCAGTGATCGGGTAATGTGACCGGGATAGCCGAAGGTATAGAAGTACCGGAAATACCACCCTGTATAGCGCGTCATCTCGCCAGACAGTCGATGCAATTTCTCGACGACATCGAGGTGCTGGGGCAAGGATTCGCTATGTGGCAAGGGTTTGCGCAGCGATATCAGGCTGGAAAACCGGGCAGGGTCCATCAACAGCTCGGATTCGGTGACGCCGAAGAAGTCGCAGATGCGGCGCATGTTGTGCCGCGAAGGTCGAACAGAGCCGGCGAGATACTTGTTGAACTGCTGCCGGTTGACGCCGATGCGGCGACAGACTTCGGTGATTGACGGCAAAAGGCTGCAGGCAAAGGCGAGGTTGGCGGCGAAGGGATCATTGGTCATGCCCACTATCGCATACTGACGCACAAAAAGTGTCAAGAGCAGTTTGCCTGCGAAGTTGCGGCGCAGGACCATGAGGCGTTTACTTGCCGCCGAAATACACCCTTCAAGAAATCGAGCCCGCCCATGCAGATCGTTACGAACTATCCTCACAAAGTGCGCGAGATCGAGCATATGCAGATCGCTCTTCCGGACGGGACGCGCCTCGCCGCGCGCGTTTGGCTGCCCGAGACCGCGAGCGATGCGCCGGTGCCTGCCATTTTCGAGTATCTGCCCTATCGCAAGAACGACGGCACCTTGGCGCGCGACGTTGCCCGCGCGCCCTACATCGCCGGTCACGGCTATGCTTATGTGCGTGTGGATCTGCGCGGGTGCGGCGAATCCGAAGGTCTCATGCTGGACGAATACACCGCACAAGAGCTTCAGGATGGCTGTGATGTGATCGCGTGGCTGGCTGAACAGGCGTGGTGTGACGGCAATGTGGGTATTGTCGGCATCTCTTGGGGGGGCTTCAACGGTCTTCAGATTGCCGCCTTGCAGCCTCCCGCGCTGAAGGCCGTGGTGACGCTTTGCTCGACCGATGATCGCTATGCCGACGACATCCACTACATGGGCGGCACGATGCTGTGCGAGCAGATCAGCTGGGCCAGCCTGATGTTCGGGGCCAACACGTTGCCGCCCGATCCGCGCCATGTCGGGGAGAGCTGGCGCGAGATGTGGATGGAGCGCCTGACAGGCAGTGGCCTTTGGCTCAAGAACTGGCTCGAGCATCAGACGCGTGATGCGTTCTGGAAGCATGGGTCGATCTGCGAGGATTATTCCGCCGTTCAGGTGCCGGTCTATGCCGCGTCAGGCTGGGCCGACGGGTATCCGCGGACGGTGTTTCGTCTGATGGAAAACCTCAGCTGCCCAAAAAAGGCGCTGGTCGGACCTTGGGCGCATAAATATCCGCACATCGGCGCGCCCGGACCGGCGATCGACTGGCTCGGCGAAGAGCTGCGCTGGTGGGATCAGTGGCTCAAGGGGCAGGGGACCGGCATCATGGACGAGCCGCAGGTTCGGCTGTTCATGCAGGACCACGCAGCGCCAGCTGGTAGCTACGCGAGCCGTGAGGGTCGCTGGGTATCCGAGCCGTCGTGGCCGTCGCCCAACGTCACCCGTGTCGCCTGGGCGATGAACGAGAGCGGCGCGCTTGGCCGCGGCGCGGCGGGGCAGGGCAGCGCCGAAGTCTCAACCCCCGCCACGGTTGGTCTTCAGGCGGGCAAATGGTGCTCATATGCCAATCACGGGGATCAGCCGGTGGATCAGGGGCCGGACGACGACGACAGTGTGGTGTTTGAAACCGCACCGCTGGAGGCGGATTTCGAGATTGCGGGCGACCCCACGCTCGCCATCACCTTCACATGCGACAAGCCCGGCGCCTTGATCGCCGCGCGTCTGGTCGATGTGTCGCCCGAGGGAACAGCGACGCGGGTGAGCTATGGCATGCTGAACCTGACGCACCGCGACAGCCACGAACATCCCGAGGCGCTGACGCCCGGACGCACGCATACCGCGCGCGTTCCGCTCAAGCATGTGGCGCAGACCTTGCGCAAGGGGCACAAGCTGCGCCTCGCGCTGTCCAATACTTATTTCCCGATGGCCTGGCCCTCGCCCGAAGCGGCTGTGCTGAGCCTCGATCTGGGCCAGTGCACACTGACGCTGCCCGAGCGCAGCGGCCCGGACGGAGAGCTGCACGATCTGGGCACGGCGCGCGCTGCGCCCCCGCTGGCGGTCGAGACCCTCACGAAAGGCGGATTTGACTGGCAGGTGGAGCGTCTGGAGAATGGCGGCGCGCGTGTCACGGTCATCGATGATGACGGCACCTATCGGATCGAGGATAATGATCTGACCATCACGGCCCATTGCGAGGAGATCTACGAGCTGGAGAGCGCGGACGATCACCACCCGATCGCCCGCATCGTCTGGCATCACAAGATGCAGCGCGGCGATTGGGAGGTCAGCTCCGTGACCGAAACCGAAGTGACGTCCACGCGCCACAACTGGGGCATACGAGCCCGCCTGCGCGCCTGGGAGGGAGAGACCCTCGCGCATCAGCAGGAATGGCACGAGACGCTAGCGCGCGACCACGTTTGAGATCAGAGTTCACCAAGACGGGCGTCCATGAGGCGCACCGCGACACCCCCAAGGAGGATCAAGTCATGAAGACCGACATTCACACCATCACGCTCGGCCGGCGCGGATTTTTGCAAGGCGCGGCTGCCGCGGGCCTTGCCGCCGGCACGATGCCGCTGGCCAGCGCCGTCTGGGCGCAGTCAGGCACCGTCCTGCACGCGTTTTCATACGCCGATATCGACAAGCTGGATCCCGGTTTCTATCAGAACGGCTACAACGTCGACGTGATGAACTGCATCTATCACAAGCTGGCCCGCTACAAGCCCGGCCGCGAGTGGGAGATCGAGCTGGAGGCCGCCGAGGAGCTGGAGCAGATCGACGACACCCATATCCGGTTCAAACTGAAGCCGGGCATCATGTTCTCTGGTGGATACGGCGAAATGACGGCCGAGGACGTTAAATTCTCGTTCGAGCGCGTGCTGGAGCATGACAGCCCGGTCAAGGGCGACTGGGGCCCGCTTCAGTCGGTCGAGCTGGACGAGAATGACAAATACGCTGGCACCATCGTGCTGGAAAAGGCGTTTCAGCCGCTCTGGACCATCTCAATCCCCTACGGGGTTGGCCATATCGTGTCGAAAAAGGCCGTCATGGAAGCGACCGAAGACGGGAGCGATTTCGGGATGGAGCCGCCCGCATTCTCGGGCCCCTACATTCTGGAGGAATGGAAGCCCAATCAATACGTCAAGATGGTGCGCAACCCCGACTACTCGGGCGAATTGAAGCCCGGCTATGACGAGATCCGCATCATCCCGATGGACGACGAAAAGGTCGCCGAGCGCGCCTATGAGGCGGGCGATCTGGACTATACCGCCATCACCTTGTCGAGCCTCGAGAACTACAAGGCCAACCCGCCTGCGAACACCGTGATCGAGGAATACCCCTCGCTCTACTATGTCTGGGTCGGCATGAACCTCGAGAACGAGACGCTCAAGGACGAAAACCTGCGCAAGGCGATCCAATACGCGATCAATGTGCCGCAGATCATGGATGCCGCCTATTTCGGCGCGGCCGAGCCGTCGACCGGCCTCATCGCGCCCGGCCTCACCGGCCACCGCGAGCAGTCCATCGTGCCGCCCGAGGGCGATTTGGACAAGGCGCGGGAATATCTGGAAGCGGCCGGCGGCGCGCCGTCGCAGCCCATCACCATCGACACGCTCAATGCGACCACCTGGAAGACCATCGCCGAAGTGATCCAGGCGCAACTGGGACAGATCGGCATCCAGGTGCAGGTCAACGTTCAGGATTCAGGCTCGTTCTGGACGCTGGGCATGGAGAGCGAGGGAGACCGCTGGAAGGACATGCAACTGGTCATCAACCGCTTCTCGATGATGCCCGATCCGTTCTATGCGACCTCGTGGTTCACGACCGAGCAGGTCGGTGTGTGGAACTGGGAGCGTTTCTCGAATCCCGAGTTCGACCGGCTGCACGAGGCCGCGCTGAGTGAGGAAGACCAGGAAAAGCGCGACGAGATGTATCGCCAGATGCAGGACATGATGGAAGAGAGCGGTGCCTACCGCTTCCTCACGCATGAAGGCAGCCCGGTGATGTTCCGCGACGACGTGGAGCCTGCGCTGCGCCCCGACGCGCGTCCGCTCTATCTGGGCTTCAAACCGGCCTGATCCGGATCTGAACGACAGTCCCGGCCCCGATAAAAGGGGCCGGGCCACAATCCAAGGCGCGTCTTGCGGCGCCAATCGGGGGACGAGGGCACAATGGCGATCTATGCGATACAAAGGCTGCTTCTGTCGGTGCTGATCATCGTCGTGGCCGTGACGCTGCTGAATGTCATGCTGCATCTGGTGCCGGGCGATCCGGCGGTGATGGTCCTCGGGCCACGCGCCACGCCCGAACTGATCGAGCAGACGCGCCAGGCCATGGGGCTGGACCGGCCCTTTCTTGTCCAGATGATGATATTCTTCGGCAATCTGCTGCGCGGCGACATGGGCGTGGACATCTTTACGGGGCGGTCCGTCACCACCATCGTGATGGAGGCGCTGCCCTACACGCTGACCCTCATCGGGGCGTCGATCGTCTGGGCTGCGGCCATCGGCATTCCGCTGGGGGCCTATTCGTCGATCCGGCGCAACACATGGATCGACCGCGTCACTGGCGTGCTGTCGGTGGGCACCATTTCGATCCCGTCCTTCGTCATGGCGCTTTACGGCGTGCTGATCTTTGCGGTCTGGCTGCGTTGGCTGCCGGCCATTGGCGCGGGCGAGGGGCTGGGCCAGCAGATCGTGCATCTTATCCTGCCGGCCTTTGCCGTCGGCGTCTCATGGGTGGGCTACATCTCACGCATGGTGCGGGCCTCGATGCTGGAGGTGATGGGCGAAAACCACGTCCGTATGGCGCGTGCCTTCGGCCTGCGCGAAAGGTTGATCACGCGCGCCTATGTGCTGCGCATCGCGGTCCTGCCTGCGGTTACGCTGATTGGCGCGGGCGTTGCGCATCTCTTTTCTGCGGCGGTCTTTGTCGAGGTCATCTTTGCACGCCCCGGCATCGGCGCGCTGATCGTGTCGGCGGTGAACGAGCGGAACTATCCGATCGTTCTGGGCGCCGTGCTGATCACCACCGCCATCATCGTGCTGGCGACACTGATTTCGGATCTGGTCATTGCGTGGCTCGACCCGCGCCAACGGGAGGGTCTGTAAGTGGCCAACGCAACCGCAAATCACGTCAGCCACAAGGGGCCTTCCGCTCTTCGCATCTACATGAGCCAGCTGCTGCGCAACCCGATGGGCCTGATGGGGCTGATCCTTGTGCTCATCATCGTATGCACAGCCGCTTTTGCACCATGGCTCGCTCCTTATGACCCGAACCAGATCATGCTCGGGCCGCGCATGGGCGCGCCCTCGTGGGATCATTGGCTGGGCACCGATCATCTGGGCCGCGACCTGCTGAGCCGCGTGATCGCGGGCGGGCGCATCGCCATGCTTGTCGCATTCGCCACGCTGGGCGCGGCGATGAGCGTCGGCCTGGCGCTGGGCCTGATTGCGGGATACGGGCCGAAATGGCTGGACAACATACTGCTGCTGGTCTTCGACGCGATCCGGTCGTTTCCGGTGATCGTCTTTGGCCTGGCCGTCGTCACGCTGATTGGCCCGTCGCTTTACACGGTCATACTGGTCGTCGCCATCACCTCGATCCCGATCTATGCCCGCATCGTGCGGACCCAGACGCAGGTCCTGCGCAATTCCGAATTCATACTGGCCGAAAAGGCGATGGGGGCCAGCANTCGATCCCGATCTATGCCCGCATCGTGCGGACCCAGACGCAGGTCCTGCGCAATTCCGAATTCATACTGGCCGAAAAGGCGATGGGGGCCAGCACCTTTCGCATTCTGGGCCTGCATATTTTGCCCAATGTCCTCGGCCCGCTGCTGATCCTGGCCTCAATGGACGTGCCGATGGTCATCGCGACTGAGGCGGGGCTGAGTTTTCTGGGCATGGGGGTGCGCCCCCCCGCTCCAAGCTGGGGGACCATCCTGAATGACGGCTACAACTTCATTCGCAATTCGCCATGGCCGGTTATTGCGGGATCTGTACCCATCATTCTGGTCACGCTCGGCTTCACCTTCTTTGGAGAAGCGCTGCGCGACATCTTCGACCCCAAGTTGAGGCGAGACCTATGAGTGACGAAACCCTTCTGGAGGTGCGGGACCTGTCAATCGACTTTGGCACGCCTCGCGGACGGCTTCATGCGCTTCGCAACATCAACCTGACGGTGGCCAAGGGCCGGATCATGGGGCTGGTGGGCGAGAGCGGCTGCGGCAAGTCCACGCTCGCCTACAGCCTTGCGGCCCTGCTGGCAGGCAACGCGGTCGTCGCGGAAGGCGCGATCCTGCTGAACGGCGAGGATGTGACCAAGATGTCCGAGCGCCAATTGCGCGACATGCGCGGGCAGCGCGTCGCGATGATTTTTCAGGACCCGATGACGGCGCTCAACCCCGTGACGACCATTGGCCGCCAAATGCTGGATATCCAGTATCGCGACGCCGGGTCCAAGGCAGAGAAGCGTCAGCGCGCGGCGGCCATGCTGGAACGTGTCGGCATTCCCGACGCGGCGGCGCAGCTGTCGGCTTATCCGCACCAATTCTCGGGCGGGATGCGCCAGCGGGTCTGCATCGCCATGGCCCTTCTGACGAAACCCGATCTTCTGATCGCGGACGAGCCGACGACCGCGCTCGATGCCACGCTCGAAGTGCAGATCATCGAACTCCTGCGAGAGTTGCAGCAGGAGATAGGCTGCGCCATCGTCTTTGTCTCGCACCATCTGGGCACCGTCGCCGAGCTTTGCGACGATGTGACGGTGATGTATGCTGGCGAGGTGGCCGAGCAGGGAAGCGTGCGCGAGGTCTTTCGCAACCCTGGACATCCATACACGCAGGCGCTGCTGGAATGTGACCCGGCCCGGATCAAGGTGGCCACGCGCCAGCTTCCGACGATCAGCGGCACATTGCCCGATCTGGTGGACGTCCCGAAGGGCTGCATTTTCGCCAACCGCTGCGTACATGCCTGGGATCGGTGCCGCTCCGAAAATCCCGCGCGATATCCCGCGTCAGGTCCGCATCATTTCGCCGCTTGCCACCTTCTGGACAAGGAGACCGCGGCATGAGCGCACTTCTGGAAGTAGAAAACCTGTGTATCCGCTATCCTTCGATGGGGCGCCTGCGCGCCACGCTGACCGGGGCCGAACGTGAATTCGACGCCGTCACGGGTGTGTCCTTTACCCTGCAAAAGGGCCAAACGCTGGGCCTCGTGGGCGAGAGTGGGTCGGGCAAATCGACCGTCGCGCGCACTCTGATCGGGCTCAAGCGCGCCCATTCCGGCACGATCCGTTTCGACGGGCGCGACATCACCGGGGCCGGCGCGCGTGAATACGCGCGGCTGCGGCGCGAGATCGCGATGATGTGGCAGGATCCGATCGGATCGCTCTCGCCGCGCCTGACCATCGGTAGCCTCGTGACCGAGCCGCTCAAGATCCATGGCAAATCCGCTGACATGGGGAAGGAGGCGACACGCCTGCTCGAGATGGTGGGGCTGCCCGCGCATTTCGCTTCACGGTTTCCGCATCAGCTCTCGGGGGGGCAGGCGCGGCGCGTCGGTGTCGCGCGCGCTCTGGCGCTCGATCCGCGCCTCGTCATCGCAGACGAGCCGACTGCGGGTCTGGACATGTCGGTGCAGGCCGAGGTGCTGAACCTGCTGGCCGAAATGCAGGACAGATTGGGCATCGCGATCCTTGTCATCACGCATAACCTGAACGTGGTGCGCCACATCACCGACCGCATGGCCATCATGTATCTGGGGCGCTTCGTCGAACAGGGGCCGACGGATCAAATATGGCAGGCGCCCTGTCATCCCTATACCGAGGCGCTGTTGTCGGCGAACCCCGAGCCTGACCCTGATGCTGCAAAGGCACGCATCACGCTGGACGGCGAAATGCCCAGCCCGCGGCACCGCCCGGACGGTTGCGAATTTCACGGTCGTTGCCCGCGCGCGCAGCCCATGTGCAGCGATCAGGCCCCAGGCGTCACGCAGCATGCGCCGGATCACATCTATACCTGCCATTTTCCGGTGTGCGGCAACTGACGCACCAAGAGGATGGTCGGCATTTCTGATGACCGCTAAGACATATTGTGGCGGTCAAAGGTGCAGTGGCCACCAACAAAGGTCTGCGCCACGCGCGTCTCGGCGATCAAGTGATGGGGCATGTTGAAAATGTCGTCCTCGAGCACCGTGAAATCTCCGAGTCGGCCGACTGTCAGCAAGCCCTTGATATGCTCCTCTTTACCGGCGAAGGCTCCCAATACCGTATAGGCTTGGAGCGCCTCGAAAACGGTGATTGCCTCGTCCGCGCACAGATCGGCGCCGGTGGAGGTGAGCCTGTTCACGAGCGCATGAATGCCGCGCATGGGATTGGGGTGGCACACCGGCGAATCCGAATGCCCCGGTGCGATGATGCCTTCGTCGATCATGGAACGATGGGGCCACATGAAGCGCATCGCCTCTGCGCCCCGGTTGCGGATATACGCATCGCCCAGATCGTAGGCAAATCCCGTCGCCGACGAACAGATCACCTTGAGGCGGCTCAGTCGTTTCAGGATCGACGGCGTGACATTGCAGCAATGCTCGACCCGCATGCGATGATCCTCGACCGGATGATGGTGGAGCGCGTTCTCATAAGCATCGAGTACGAAGTCGATGCCCCTGTCGCCGACCCCATCTGCCCCCACCAGAAGCCCCGCACGATGCGCTTGCAGCACGCGCTGATTGAAATCCCCCGCCTCGTAGAGCAGCATGCCGCGGTTGTCGTCAGGCTCGCCGATGACTTTGGTGCCAATGTAGGGATCGTAGTAGGCTGCCGTGCGACCGCTGGTCGAGCAGTCAGGACACCATTCGACACCGGTCAGTCGCACCCATTCGTCTCCGAAACCGGTGCGCCAGCCCGAGCGAATGATTGCCTCGACCAGATCGTCCTCGCGGCCACTGGCCAGAAGGCCCACGCGCATCTTGAGAACACCGTCATCGCGCATGCGCTGATACGCTTCGATCCCGTGGGTCGAGGCCAGCGAGTTGTGAACCGACGTGATGCCATAGGTCGCGAAATCGGCAAAGACGTGCTGCAATCCGGCGATGAAATCCTCGGTCGTGAACGCGCTCTGGCACAGATTGACGATGGCATGCGCGGCGGTCTCGCGCAGCAGGCCCGTCGGCTCGCCCGTCTCGGGGTGGCGGTCTATCCGGCCAAAGGGCGGGTCGGGCGAGTCGCTGTCGAACCCCACTTTGGCCAAGGCCGCGCTGTTGGCAAAGCCAAGATGCGAGTCGCGACGGTAGAGAAACACCGGACGCCCGCCTGCGGCATTGTCGAGTGCATCGCGCGCCGGATAGCCGCCGAGGCGCAAATCGTCATAGCCAAAGCCGACGAACCAGGTGTCTTGCGGCGTGCCTTCAGTCTTGGTTTGGATCAGGTCCAGCAATTCCGGCAGGCTGTCCGGGCCTTTCGACAGGTCGGTCCAGCGCCCCAGCCGCGCGCCATGCAGGTCAGGGTGGCAATGGCTGTCAATGAAGCCGGGCAGGACGGTGCGGCCCATGCAATCGACGACATCTGCATTTGGGGCAAGGCCCCGGATGTCGGCGGTGCTGCCGGTCGCGACGATCCAGCCGCGCGAGATGGCCATCGCTTCGATGAACTCTCCGGGGGCTCGCATCGTGGCGATCTTTCCGTTGATGACGATCGTATCTATGGGGGTAATGTCCATTTTCCATTCCTTGAATATTTAGTGTCGAAAGGCCCGGCCCAACGCCGCAGCGCAGGCGTCAATGTCAGCTGCGGTCCTTTCGCTGGATCTCTAGCGTCAGCCAATTGATGAAGGCCCTCATCGCGCCGGTGAGCGGCTGGTCAGGCGCGGTCACCAGGTAATAAGCCAAGCTCTGGCGACGGACCTCGGCGAGCAGGGGCCTGACCAGCCGGCCTACGGCAAGATCGCCCTCCACGGTCAGATCGTCGCCCATCGCGACGCCCAGCCCTTCGCGCGCGGCGGTGATGCAATGGGTAAAATCCTGAAAGCGCAGGGTGCGCGTGACCTTCGACGGGTCCTTGCCCTGCGAGACGAAGAATTCCCGCCAATGGGCGCCGCCCGGCTCGTCGATCAGTGTGTGGTTGAACAGATCGTCGATATGGCGCACCGGCTCGGGGCCGTTCATCAGCCGGGGGCTGCACACCGGGAACACGTCAAGCTGCCGGAGCATCGTGATATTTCGGTTGGGCCAGTCGGGCCGCCCATACCGGATCTCGATATCGGCCTCGTGACTGTTGAGCTGATTGGTGGAAAACACTGTCAGGGACACATTGGGATACTGGTCCAGAAACGACGGCAGCCGCGGGATGAGCCACGCATTCGTGAGGCCCGGCATGCACGAGATGATCATGTCGCCTTCGAAGGTCTCGCTGCTGACGGTGCGCAGCGCGGCGTCGATGTCGTCGAACGCCTTGGTCAGAAAGGGGATCAACCGCCGACCCTTGGAGGTCAGCTCGATCCCGCGTCCGGCCCGGCGCGTCAGCGGAACACCTAGCGCATCTTCCAAAGCCTTGACCTGCTTGCTGATGGCGCCGTGCGTTACGTAAAGCTCCTCGGCCGCGTGGGTCAGATTGCCCCGCCGTCCCGTGGCCTCGAAGGCGCGCAGCGCACTGAACGGGGGCAGTCGTCGCAATTGCCCCGCGCTTTTCTCGGGTGTCTTTGCGCCAGCAGCAGTCTGGCCCGGCTTTTTGTGTTGTGAGTTTTTTTCCATAAAATCGGAAATTTCCTGCGGTTGTTATAATTTAACTCACACCTTAGCGTAGATTTGAAGTCACACAAGTCCGCTGAGGAAGGCCATGATGACGACACAGGTTCCAGGCCAGAAAGATACCGGCGTCTACAGCGCCACGATCAAGTTGTTCGGCTCCGAGCCCGACCCCGCATTCGAGGATCCGGACCGTATGGAACGTCTGTGGGGCCGCAACTGGGGCTGCGACAATGATGTCGGGCAGATCCGCGCGGTTCTGATGCATCGCCCCGGCTCCGAGTTCGAAGTGATCGATCGAAGCAAGACAATCGAACAGACCGGCGGATATGGCGATATCGATGCAGGCTGGTATTGGCAAAGCCGGGACATCCCCGATCTGGCGGAGTTGCAGGCCCAGCATGACGGGCTGGCCGATGCGCTGCGCGCGGAAGGGGCCGAGGTGATCTACCTCGACGGCGTCACGGGTGGGCGATTCAAATCGGTCTACACGCGCGATTCCTGCATTGCGGTGCCCGGTGGCGCGATCGTCACGCGGCTTGCGCCGCGCATGCGGCAGGGCGAAGAGCAGGTCGTGACCCGCGCGCTGGCAAAGGCGGGCGCGCCGATCCTGCGGACCTTGCAGGGCCGCGCGATGGCCGAGGGCGGCAGCTTTGCCTGGCTGAACTCGAAAACCGCTGTCATCGGGCGGGGTATCCGCCAGAACGATGAGGGCATAGCCCAGATCCGCGAGGTGCTCGCGCATGTCGGGGTCGAATTGCTGGTCGTCGATCTGCGTGGGTATGACATCCACATCGACGGGCATTTCCTGATGATCGCAGAGGACCTGGCGCTGGTTTGGGCGCAGGGCCTGCCCTTCACCTTTCTGGAAAAGCTCAAGGAGCTGGGCATACGCGCCATCGAGATGACCGACGCCGATAACCGCTGGATCGTGAATGGCCTCGCGGTGCGCCCGCGACGTGTATTGATGCCGCACGGGATATCCGATGCCACCCGCGCCACGCTTGAGGCAGAGGGCGTCGAAATCGTGACCGTGCCATATGATCGGGTGCAGATGAATGGCGGCGGAATTCACTGCTCGACATCGCCTCTGATTCGAGACAGCATGACGTAAGGTAAGCCAATTACTCACTAAACCAAAAAAAAACCATCAGGGAGACTTACAAGATGAGTATTCGCAGAACACTGTTGTCCGCTACGGCGCTCACGGTTGTTGTCGCATCGGGCGCCGGCACGGCGCTTGCGCAAGATACGCTGACGATCGCGTCATGGGGCGGCGCGTATCAGGAGGCGCAGCGCAAGGCGTGGTTTGATGTCGTCGAAGAAGAGCTCGGCATCGAAATCATCGAGGACACGACCTCGGGCCCGGCGGATGTGCGCGTGCAGGTCGCCTCGGGTAGCCCGACCTGGGATCTGACTCAGCAAGGCAACTACAGCTGCGCCTTGCTGGAGAACGAGGGCAATGTCGAGATGCTGAGTGAGGAAGTCCTGTCAGTGCCCGGCATTCCGGACAGCATGAAAGGCGAAGGCTGGATCTCCAACCTCGTCTATGGTGCCGTGCTGGCCCGCAACGACGAGGTTTTCCCTGACGACAAGCCGAATTCCTGGGCTGATTTCTGGGATACGGAGACGTATCCGGGGCCGCGAAGCATGCGCCGGAGTGCGGTCTACAACCTGGAGGCAGCTCTGATTGCCGATGGCGTGCCGATGGACGAGCTGTACCCGCTCGACACCGAACGCGCCTTCAACAAGCTCGAGGAACTCAAGGACGACGTTGGGGTCTGGTGGAGCTCAGGCGCGCAATCGGCGCAGGTCCTTCAGGATGGCGAGGTCGATATGGCGATGGTCTGGAACGGCCGCGCCCAATCGATCGCCGATGAGGGCGCTCCGGTCAGCATCACCTGGGAGGAGCAGATCGTGCTGACCGATTGCTGGATCATCCCGAAGGGGGCCAAGAACAAGGATCTGGCCATGAAGGCGATCGAGATCATGAGCCGTCCGGAAGTGCAGGCACGCATTGCGCTGTTCATCAATTACGGTCCGGCGAATGCGGATGCCTTTGACACCGGCGTCATCCCCGAAGACGTGGCCCAAGGCCTGCCGAGCCATCCCGATAACACTGGCAAAGGGTTTGTCCTGGATTCCAACTACTGGGCCGAGAACATCGACCAACTCACTCAGGACTTCGACTTCTTCATTCAGGACTGATCCTTGATGCATGACATACCCAAATCGCCCGGTCCGGCCTCCGCCGGACCGGATACTGCCGCAGCATCGTCAGGCCGGGACAAGGCACTGCCGATCAGCGTGTCGTCGCTGGTCAAGTCCTATGGTGCCTTCCACGCGCTCGACGACGTAAGCATCGACATCCACAGCGGTGAATTCATGACCCTTCTCGGCCCCTCCGGGTCGGGCAAGACGACGCTGCTCATGGTGCTGGCCGGGTTCGTGCGCCCCGACAGCGGGTCGGTGAAGTTTGGAGATGACGAAATACTGCTATTGCCGCCGCACAAGCGCGATATCGGCATGGTTTTTCAGAACTACGCGCTCTTTCCGCATATGACAGTGGCCGAAAACCTCGCCTATCCGCTGAAACTGCGCAGCATCGGCAAGGCCCAGATCCGCGAGCGCGTCGACCGGGCGCTTGACCTCGTGCAACTGACCGAGTTGGGGGACCGGGGGATCGATGCGCTGTCGGGTGGCCAGAGGCAACGTGTTGCGCTGGCCCGCGCCGTGATTTTCGAGCCGCGCATCCTGCTCATGGACGAGCCTCTTTCGGCGCTCGACAAGAACCTGCGCGAGCAAATGCAGTTCGAGGTCCGCGCCCTGCACGACCGGCTGGGCATCACCACCGTCTATGTCACCCACGACCAGCGCGAGGCGTTGACGATGTCGGACCGGATTGCCGTCATCAACGAAGGCCGGATACAGCAGGTCGATCCACCGCAACGCCTTTATGAGCGGCCCGAGACCTTCTTTGTGGCCAGCTTCATTGGGGAAACGCACCGTCTGCCGGTCGAGGTCAGCAATGGCGCGGCCAGCCTGTTCGGCCACCCCATCAAGACGCAGTCAGCGCCCGCGTCAAAGCGGCCGAACCAGACCTTGATCCTGCGTCCCGAGATGCTTCGCATTGCCGAGAGCGGCCCGGCCGACAACGAAAACCAGATGACGGGAACGCTGCGCCAGAACGTGTTTCAGGGCGACAGTTTCGTCAGCTACATCAACATACACGGGGACCACGAAATCGCTGTTCGCAGTCAGCATCGCAGCGACTATTCCCTGCCAGAGCCCGGCAGCGAAGTGCGCCTGTCATGGCTGGTGCAGGACACGGTGATCCTGGCCGAGGACGACACCCCATGAGCGCGACGGAAGCTGCCACCGATCCTGCAACCGGCGCCAGGCCGGAAAATGCGCGGGCGCTTGAGCGTCAGTCGCGCGCCGAACAGCGCAAGCTGCTGTCGCTGTCGCTGCCAGCCCTGGTTCTGGTCAGCAGTCTGGTGTTGATTCCCATTGGCTGGCTGTTCTGGCTGTCGATCTATGACACCAATGGGTTCACCGTGGAAAACTACACCCGCTTGCTGCATCCCTCCTACAAGGAGACGCTGATCACCACGTTCGAGCTGGCGTTTCTGGTGACGGGTCTGTGCATCCTGTTGGGTTATCCTCTGGCCTATCTGGCATCGCAACTGGGCCCGCGCATGTCGAGCCTGGTTCTGCTTTGCGTGCTGTTCCCATTCTGGACGTCCCTTCTGGTGCGCACATATGCGTGGTTGGTCCTGCTGCAACGCAAGGGGCTGATCAACACATGGCTGATGGATTTCGGCCTGATCGATGCGCCGCTGAAACTGGTGCATAACTTCACGGGCACGACCATCGGCATGGTGCACATCATGCTGCCGTTCTTCGTGTTGCCTGTTTATGCCAGCATGAAGAGCGTCGATTTCGATCTCATGAAGGCCGCGTCAAATCTCGGGGCGTCACCGATCAGGGCATTCTGGCAGATCTACGTTCCGCTCACCCTTTCTGGGCTGGGGGCGGGCGTGATCCTGGTGTTCGTGCTCTCGCTTGGCTTTTACGTGACGCCGGCGCTGCTTGGCGGCGGCCGGGTGATGATGTGGGCGATGCAGATCGAACGGTCCATGGCGGTCTATGCGGACTGGGGCGCGGCCAGCGCGCTGGGGGTTGTCCTGCTGGTCATGACGCTGGCCATCTTGTGGGTCTTCGGACGGCTGACCGGGGCGTTCGCGGCGACGGGGAGTAAATGACATGCTGAGGAAACCCGCGACTGACACGCAGGTCACGCATCTTCAGCGGCTTTGGCTTTATGTGCTATGCTTCCTGGTGATCGTGTTTCTGATCGCTCCGACACTGCTGGTCGTCCCGATGAGCTTTTCGGACTCGCGCTACCTCGAATTCCCACCGGAATCGTGGTCGCTGCGCTGGTATCGTGCCTATCTGGACTCGCCGGAATGGATACAGGCGACATCCGTATCCTTTCAGGTCGCGACCTTGACCATGCTCCTTGCGACATCGACGGGGACGCTTGCGGCATACGGGCTGCACGCGACCAAGGCGCGCTTGGGCAAATACCTCACCGTGCTGCTCACGCTGCCCATGATCATCCCGCTGATCCTGCTGGCGGTCGGCATATTCCTGACCTTCGCACCGGTCGGGTTGAACTCCAGCATTACGGGGCTTGTGCTGGCACATACGATCCTGGCCATTCCGCTGGTCATGATCACCGTGACTGCGGGGATGCACAACTTCGACTTCAATCAGGAGATGGTCGCCCGTTCGATGGGGGCCTCGCGGCCTTGGGCGTTCCTGACCGTGACACTGCCGCAGATCCGCAACTCGGTCCTGTCCGGCGCGCTTCTGGCGTTCATCATATCGCTCGATGAGGTTGTGATCGCGCTGTTGATCGCGGGCGGCGACAAGGCGACGCTGACTCGGCGGATGTTTCTTGCGCTGCGCGACGAGATTGATCCGACCATTGCCGCCATATCGACCTTGCTGATCGCCTTTTCGGTTCTCATGCTGACCTTGTCCCAACTTCTCCAATCCAAGAAGTAGGGGGCACACATGTCTGACGATCGGCTTTTTACCCCGGATTTCAAACCGCAGCCCTATTGGTGGGACGCCGCGCGCCCAAGCATCGACGGACCCGAAGAGATCGCGCAGAGGGTCGACGTGTGTATCGTCGGCGGCGGGTATGCGGGGCTTTCCTGCGCGCTTGAACTGGCCAGAGGCGGAACCGACTGTGCGGTGCTCGACAGCAAGCGGATAGGGCAGGGCGCCAGCTCTCGCAACGGCGGGCTGGTGTCGGGCGGGCTGAAGCATGCTCAGGCCGGGCTGGTCGAGGAGGTGGGCAAGGACCGCGCGACGCGCCTCATGGAAGAGGCCGCCGGCACGCTTCCCTTTCTCGACGATCTGATCCAGCGCGAGGGGATCGACTGCGATTTTGCGCGCGTGGGGCGTTTTTCCTGTGCGTGGACGCAAAAACACTACGATGCATTGTCGCGCAGCGCCGAGCAGACCGAGGAATTGACTGGCCAGCCTGTCCGCATGGTTCCGCCCGAGCGCCAGCGCGAAGAAATCGGCAGCGATTTTTATCGCGGCGGGCAGGTGGCCGAGGGCGCGGCGACGATCCATCCGGCAAAATATGTTTGTGGGCTCGCGCGTGCGGCACAGCGGGCAGGCGCAAGGCTGTACGGGCAAACCCATATGACCGGCATGACCCGTGGACCTGATGGCTGGCGGATCGAGACGGACCGCGGAACCATTCGGGCAGGTAAGGTCATGCTGGGCACCAATGGCTATACCGGGCGCGAGGCACCGTGGTTCCGCCAAAGGGTGGTGCCGGTCGCCAGTTTCCTCATCGCCACCGAGGAAATCCCCCCCGAACTGGCGCAAGAGCTGGTTCCGCATGCGCGCGGCCTTGCCGACACGCGCCGTGTTCTGAATTATTTCCGTCTGTCGCCCGATCACAAGCGGGTGCTGTGGGGCGGGCGCGTGGGCACTTCGGCGATGGATCCGCGAGAAAGCGCGCGCCGTCTCCACCAAGTGATGACGCGGGTCTGGCCGCAGCTCGGTGATGTGCGCATCAGCCACAGCTGGAACGGCAATGTGGCGTTTACCTTCGATTTCCTTCCGCACCTGGGCGAACACGAGGGCGTGCACTACGCGCTGGGCTGCCAGGGGAGCGGCGTGGCGATGCAAACCTGGATGGGGTTTCAGACGGCGCGGATGATGCTTCGGGGAAACAGCGAAAGCGCCTTTGCCGAAGGGCGGTTTCCGACCTTCCCCGGGTATCGGGGCAACCCTTGGGTGCTGCCCCTGATCTTGTGGTGGTATCGCCTGCGCGACCAGATAGAACGGAGCCGATCATGACATCCACACACGACCAGGGCCGCCAGCAGATCCTCGCATGGCTGGACGAAGAGCGTGACGCGATCATCGGATTGCTCAAGGCACTTTTGCGCGCCCGTTCGCCCAACCCGCCCGGTGACACGCTGGAGGCAGCGCAGGTTGTGCGCGATTATCTCGATGCTCAGGGCCTCGAATACCGGACCATCGACCCGCATCCCCAGATGCCCAACATCGTCGCGTCCTTTGACGGCGGCGGGGCGGAGCGGCATTTGGTGCTGAACGGACATATCGACGTTTTCCCTGTCCCGGAAAGCCACGCAGGCTGGACGCACGAGCCTTGGGCCGCCGAGGAGGCGGATGGCAAGATCTACGGGCGCGGCGCCTGCGACATGAAACCGGGCACGACGGCTTCGATCATCACCTATTGCCTGTTGAACCGGTTGCAGACCGACCTGTCCGGCAAGCTGACCCTCACCTGCGTTTCCGATGAAGAGACTTTCGGCCCTTGGGGCGCACGATACCTCATGAAGCATCACCCCGAGGTGCATGGTGACTGCCTTTTGAATGGAGAGCCCGGAGGCCCGGAATCGGTGCGTTTCGGCGAGCGTGGCCCTCTCTGGATCGAATTCACCGCCCGCGCGGCCGGGGCGCATGGGGCCTATGTCCACATCACCGAAAGCGCGACCAAGATCGCCATGGCCGTCGCGCATGACCTCGAAGAGTTGACCGAACTGGAAGGGGCCCCGCCCCACAATGTCGCCAGCGCCGTGGACGCGGGGCGCGGCGCGATGGACCGGATGATGGGCGCGGGCGCGGGCGATCTGGTGTCACGCGTCACGCTCAACATCGGCACCATTCAGGGCGGTGAAAAGGCCAACATGATCCCGTCCGAGTGCCGCTTTACCGCAGATCTTCGCCTGCCGGTGGGCATGTCGAAATCCGACCTGCTACCCCATGTCGAAAAGATCGCGGCACGACATCAGGGCGTCGAATGGGAGGTCATCGGCGGCGATGAGCCATCATGGTGCGACCCGCACCACGAGATGGTGGGGATCATTCAGAACAACGTGGAGACCTTCGGCATGCCGCGTCCCACGCCCATTGTCAGTCTGGGCGGAACCGATGCGCGCCTCTGGCGCCATCACGGCGTGCCCGCCTATGTCTACGGGCCTTATCCGCATGGCATGGGCTCGCATGACGAGCATGTGGATATCGAGGAATTCCTGCATGTCGTGCGCACCCATGCGCTGTCGGCCTGGGATTACCTGAGGAAAGGCTCGGAGGGGTGAAACCCGCGCTCGCGACCGGCTCGCTTTGGGAAGCCACGGCGGAGCCCGCGCCGAACGCGCCCCCGCTCGAAGGCGAGACGCACGCGGATGTGGCTGTCGTCGGCGGCGGGTTCTGCGGGCTCTCTTGCGCGCTGCATCTGGCCGACGGGGGCCGCGATACCGTGCTGCTCGAAGCGCAGAGCTGTGGCTGGGGCGCATCGGGCCGCAATGGTGGGCAGTTGATCCCCTGCTTCAAGGACAACCCCGAGGATCTGGTGGCGCGCCACGGCCCTGAACTGGGCGGGGCCATGGCCGACCTGGGCGCTGGCAGCGGCGACCTTGTCGCGGGCCTCATCGCGCGTCATGACATCGAGTGTGCCTTTTACCGGGACGGCTGGATCCTTGGCGTGCATTCGCAGGCCGCGCTGCCCGCGATCAAGGAAAGAGCGCGGCAATGGCAGGCGCGCGGGCGCGATGTGCGCTTGCTGGGGCGGGATGAGGTCGCCGCCTTGACTGGCTGCGATCACTACGTGGCCGGTTATCTCGATCCAACGGGTGGCGGTCTCAATCCAATGTCGCTCGCGCGCGGAATGGCGAAGGCGGCGCAGCGCGCCGGCGCGCGCATCCATGCCAGCAGCCCCGCTGAGAAGATCAAGCGCGCGGCTGATGGCTGGCGCATCACCACACCGCGAGGTGCCGTGAGCTGTGACCAGATCGTTCTGGCGACAGGCGCTTACTCAGGAGGTTTGATGCCGGCGCTCAGGCGCAGCATTCTGCCAATGCAATCGCTTCAAATCGCCACCGAGCCACTGCCCGATGATATCCGGGCCTCGATTCTGCCTGGCGATCATGTGGTCAGCGACACCCAGCGCCTGCTGCTCTATTTCCGTCTGAACGAGGAGGGGCGGCTGGTCTTTGGCGGTCGCGGCGCCACTGGGGGCGAGGGGATCAAACCCGCGCATCTGGCGCGGCTCGAGGCAACCATGCGCAATTATTTCCCGCAGATCGGCGATATACCCGTGCGATATCACTGGGCCGGGCAGGTCGATCTGACGCCCGAGCGCGCGCTGCGTGTTCATCGCCCCGAACCGGGTATCTGGACGGTGATTGGTTTCAGTGGTCGCGGCGTTGCCATTGCCCCCGCTGTCGGCAAGGCACTGGCGGCGGCCGTGATGCGGGGCAACACAGTCGAGTTTCCGTTGCCCGTGACGCCCATGCGGCCGCTGCCGTTTCACGCCGCGCGCCGCCCGGTGATGGCCGCAGCCATAGGGTTGGCGTGGCTGCGGGACCGGCTGGACCGGAAGGATGGCGGCCCACCCCTCTAACGGCTGATCAGCTCCAGTGGCAGACGGCTGAGGACCTCGGGGGCGCCGCTCTCGCGCGTCAGGATCGTATAGCCCGCCGACATGGCCAGATTACGCGGCCCGTCAATCAGGATCGCATGCAGGAAAAGGATCATGCCGGCGCGGATCGGCATGTCGTTGCCCGAATGGATCATCGGCGGGACGTCCATCCAAGAGGGGGCATACGTCGCGCCCAATGAGTATCCGCAAGCCGACATCCGCGCCGCGTTGTAGCCCGCAGCATCGAATGTCGCGCGGTGTGCGTCGTCGATCTGGCCGATGGTATTGCCGACGCGCGCCGCGTCGGTCATGGCGGCCATCGCGTCTCGGGTCGCGCTGAACATGTCGCGATGCGCCGCTCCGGCCTCGCCGATGGTCAAGGTGCGCATCAGGCATGCACAGTAATGACGGTAACTTCCCGCATGTTCGATGGTCAGCTGGTCCTCTTCGTCGAGGTGCCGATACCCCGAAGCGCTGCGCACCAGCAGCGCCCGATCGCCCGAGCCCAGAACCGGGCCGGATGGGGGCATGTCACCGCCACCCTCCAGAATGGGCGCGATACCGGCGGCGGCGATGCGCCCCTCGAATACACCGGGGCCTGAGGCGGCGACCATCGCCTCCAGTGACTGATCGGCCAGTTCGGCGGCCTGCCGAACATAGGCGATTTCGGCCTCTGATTTGATCAGCCGCAATTCGCGCACCAGATATGACGCATCCACCAAGGTGCACCAGTCGGTAAAGCGCTGGCGCAGCAATTCGTGGTTGTCGCCGGTAAGCCCAAAGCTGCGCAGTTCAACGCCAACCCGCGCGCCCTTCAGCCCCTTTTCGGTCAGGATTTCCTGCAACTCCGAGGTCGGATCGACCCCCGGCGCATCATACCAAAGGCGGATGTCCTCGATGATCGACGTGCGCCGCGCCTGTTCCAGATCGGGACGCCGGGTCAGCAAGGTCACCGGGGCGTCATCGGCGGTCACGACTGCGCATTGAAAGAACACGAACCCCTTGGTGTCGAACCCGGTCAGATAGAAGTGGCTTTCCTGTGCAAAGACGATGAGCGCATCGAGACCGTCCCGCTGCATGAGCTTGCGGGTGTCCGCCAGTCTTTTGTCAAACTCTGAACGCTCAAAATGCAGCATTCTTTCCGCTCCATACCCGGTTGCTTCAATGATCTTTTTTCGGTTGGCCTTTGTGCGCGCCAATGGTCGTTCCAAGAATAATGTTCATCGTTGAAGGTGCGCGAAGCGGGGTTTCAAAGCAAGGTTTACTGCGGCGCGGTCTTGGTACAAATTCTCACCGTTCTGCGACCAAAACTACCACTTGAATTGGACCATCCTGTCGCTGCGCGCCACGCCAATACCGGGCAGAGCGCGTTTGCCGGCTGGCAATGGCGGCGCGCCGTGTTAGCCCGGATAATTCATGAGAAGGCGGCGGAGGTAGCGTAACCGTCTGAAACGCCGTATGTTTTGGTTGTCGACGCCAAACATGCAGCTTTCAGGAGGACGACC
>NZ_JBAPKZ010000040.1:0-26400 GCF_037083805.1 Roseovarius sp. D0-M9
CGGCCAGACCATGCGATCCCAGTCACCTCGTAATATCCCGCACGCGGCAGCTTCATCGCGCCCGAGGGGAAGGTGATCACCGATTTTGCCTCCATCTCCATGGAGAATTGGCGCGCGGTGCCGTCGGGCATGAGATCGGTGTATTTCGATGTCTCTTCGCGCGTCATGAAGGGCTTGTCGCTGACCTCAAGCCGGCGCAGCCACTTGATATGCGTGTTGCCCTCGTATCCCGGCAACAGCAGGCGAAGCGGATAGCCCTGTTCGGGCCGCAGCGCCTCGCCGTTCTGGGCATAGGCCAGAATGGCGTCATCCATCGCCTTGTCGATCGGCACCGAGCGCGTCATCACGGCGGCGTCGGCGCCCTCGGCCAAGATCCATGCGGCCTTGTCCTGAACGCCTGCCATTTCCAGAACCGTGGACAGGCGCACGCCGGTCCACTCGGACGTCGACGTCAGGCCATGCGTGCCCTGCACTGTCTTGAGCGTCGGCTTGGCCCATTCGGTCAACCCATTGCCGGAGCACTCGATAAAGTGGAGCTTGCTGACCGAGGGCAAACGTTTCAGATCGTCCATGGTAAAGCGCAGCGGCTGATCAACCATACCGTGCAGGATCAGCTCGTGCGTGGCTGGGTCGATCGTGGGGATACCAGCGTGATGACGTTCAAAATGCAGCCCCGAGGGGGTGATCATCCCCCGGCCCGAAGCCAGAGGCGTCATCGACCAACTGGAATCAATGCTGGCTGTCGGATAGCGCCAGCGCACCTCGTTCTCGAATTGCGAGCGCGACCCATAGCCGCCATCATCAAGGATGAGGCGTCCTTGCTCCTTGGTTGGATCGGGCTGGACGTCATATTCAATCGCGCCCGGGGGTGCTTCGGCCCGAGCGCGCCCGCCCGCCAATGCGCTACCGCCCAATGCCACACCGCCCATCAGGAGATTACGGCGTGTGAGGCCGTTGAACATGCCCTCCCGGCATTCACATTCTTCATCCTCCATCAAGGTCTGGCGTTCGATTTCAACCAAGCTCTCCGCCATCTGCCTCTCGGCCGGACCATACATGGATGCTGGAAATTTTTCGGTGTCGGACATTGCAACCTCCCAATCGTTCACGTCAGGAAAAAGACTGCGCACGGAAGAAAGCCTGCTTCACCAGGACCGGGTCCGCGCGGCGCTGACGTCTTTGCCGTCGACCCAATCGCAACCGAGTCGACAATCGCACCGTAGCACAGGCCGCGAGACTCCCCTTCCCAATAATTTCAACAGGGTGTCGCCTCGTGCGTGACGCGCCGGGCGGACCGGCATTATCGGCGTGTATCCAACTGCGGAGAACACTGTAATTTTGACCAATCCTGGTGATCGACTGGTTGCATGTGGTTGCGCTTTGGTTGCGTTTTGGTTGCCATCCGGTTGCATAAGCGGTCTCTGAACCGTGAAAATGGTTGCATACTTGGCGATATCTGGTCCCTGCGGTTGACATTTTTCGCCAGAGGCAACCAGTCATTGCGTTTCATAACAATAGCTTACGCCGGATCGTGGTTGCATAAAGGGGCAAAAGACGGTTTTTTTGGGGAGGTTTCGATGCTCTGCAGTCGAGGAGCAAAGGGCTTGAATTGGCGAAAGGAGGTTTAGCTCTTGAAGGCTGCGCTGGTCGCGAACACTCGGTCGGTCCTACCCTCCATGCTGTCCATCTTGGAGTCATTGCCCTAATTCTCAGTTTGTGGATTTTTGCAGCCCGAGACAGACCTTCGTGTAGCAATAACACAGCCAAGGATGCACCTTCAGGTCGGACGGGAAGCGGTCCTTCGCTGCGGTTTCTTCGAACGACCGGTTTGGGGTAAAGTGATCAACCCGAGACGGTGCTGAATCGGCCTTGGCTCCGCCACCCACCATTCACATAGTGTATCCCGCTGACTTGACTATCATCTCCACAGAGACGTCCGTGCTGACATCGGCAAGGGCCGACCCATTTCAATGTTCATTCGTTTGCAATTGGGCCAGCAGCGCCCATGGAGGCGGCATCCACAGCTTCCGCAGGCGCCCTGAAGGCGAACTGCGTTTCGCACTTGTCGTGTGCGCACACTGGTTTGCTTAGGCTGAACGGGCGTTTATACTTCGTGCGCCCGCAGACGCATTCAAACTGCTTGCGGAAAAACTTGAACTCGTCCCACCTGGTTTGTTCGTCCCCGATTGAGCCGTCTCCATAAGGCCCGTCCTGAAAGTGGCTGCCGAAATTCTCGATCTCACCCTTAATGAGGCTGTTGATAAAGCGGTTGTTGACGCCCGGCACATCGGGGGGAGTTAGTTTGAGGTCGCTGAGGAACCCGCCAATCGCCCCCGCCAGCTCCGAGCGCTCATAGGAGTAGGCCTTTTCGAGCTGTCGTATCCGGACATTGACGCCAAACCCACGCGCAATGCCGAGAAGCCATTCCTCCTCGGCCTGGCGCATCTCGTTTGCTGCGGATTTTCCTTCGGCCCAGCGGTCGGCGATCATCTCATCACTGACCCTGTGATCGGCAAATTGCGGCCCGGATGCCGGGTCCAGTCTGATGATGCGAGTGAACTGCCAATCCTTCTCGGAGAGCTGGTCCTTCAGGTGATTGAAGAAACGCTCGTCATGGGTGACAAGTATGATCTGGCTGCCTATTAGCATCTTCGCGAGCATCGCACCGATCGCGCGCCGATGATCAGCATCATAGGATGTTACGATATCGTCCAGCGCGATCATTGGTGCAGCAATGTTGAATTGCTTGATTGCCGCGAGGCGAAGCGCGAGCGCGACCGAGTGAATCTGGGAGTCGCTCAAATAGCCGCCCGGCGCAACGCTTTGACGGTTCTTCGCGAAATCGATCACCAAATGCATGCGTTGTTGGTTGCTGTCATCCTCGGGCGGCAGCTCCAGTCGGATCGGCTTGGCGCTGCCGCCCTGGATCTCCTGATAGATGTCGTTCATCGGCGCCTGAAGTTTGTCGAGCAGCGACTGGACCTTGTCGCGGATCTTGCCGGCAACGAGCGTGGCTTGCGCGATGAGTGCTTCATGCAATGCCGACAGTTCCTCGGTGGTGCGGATCGCCTGCGCCATCTCCTTTTGAAGCTCGAACAGACGGTCGATACGTGCCTCGGCATTGGCCCAAGTGTGCTCGCCCTGTTTCGCCTCGATGTCCGCAATCTCTTGGTCGAGATCGGCCAAACGGCTCTCCAGGTCGGCGACAATAGTGGCGGACTCTGGCGCATCGGAGGCTGGCCATTTGGCAACGTCGGCCTGATAACCAATAAGCGCAGATTTCGGGCCAGTGCCATCATCGTCGGGCAGATGCTCGATCATGGCGGGAAGACGCGCAACGAGTTGTTGGTGCGCCCGAACAGCGGCGGTCTTAGCGACGTCGAGCGCAGTCTTCGCCCTATCGTAGCTTTGCAGGTCTTCGAGATGGTTTCTTAATAGATCACGGATCTCGGGCACGCTCCCAGCAGCGGTGTCACCGATTGCCGTGGCGCATACAGGGCATGCGTCAGGCGCAGTTGCGTCGTCGCCAAACAGCTTCTCGGCTTCCTTCCACACCGATCGGAAAACGATGTCGGCTGCTTTGTCACGTTCGTCGACCTCAGTTGAATTGGCATCAGCTAAGACTATAAGCGCCTCGTTGAACGCAGCGATAGCGCCGGAAAGCTCCGCTCCGCCGCCATCCTCAGCGACAGTCTTCCGCCATAGCGCGATGACCGAATTACGGATCTGCTTCAGACCTGTGAGCCCAAACCGATTTTCCTCGGCCTCGACACGTTTGACGACCTCGAGATAGCCCTCGTCTTCGGAATCGAGTGCTGTCAGCGTCACTTCCGGATCGAGTGGTGCGGTGACGCTCGCGTTGATGAAAGCGAGGACGGCGTCCTCGTCCCATGCCTGAACGGCCTGGTCGGTTTTGGTCCGCAACAGCTTGGCAATGCGATCTTGTTCCTCGGAGCTCTCGGCAGCGGCCTTCACATCGCGGCGCAGGAGGCGAAGGTTTCTCTGAACATCTACCAACGGCGAAAGCTGGAGCCAGTCCGCCACGTCTTTGTAGCGATCTTCGGGACTATGAGCCTCAACAAAGCTGCGCAGCGCGTAGCCGCGAATGATTGGGGGCACAACGAAACCTGCCTTCATCGCGGTCGCAGCCGGGTGGATCGGGCGGGAGCGGCCTACGGCGGAACGACTGCCTTCGGCCTTCGTCTTGCCAGTGATCGTCGTGAACTTGACCTTGGGCTCTACGCCAGATTCCTGCGCGTCGTTGTGCATGAGTGCGGCCGGTCCGGCCCGGTTGTCGCGAGCCCGCTGCCCGAGCCGTTCGAGGGTGCCTTGTTCGGAGAATAGGTATTCGAGCGCGTCGATGACGCTCGACTTGCCCAGACCGTTCGGCGCGAAGATGGCTACGCAGGGCTTCTTGCTTAAATCGAAAGTCTTAGGTTGAAGATACGCACGAAAGCCTTCCAGAGTCAGCGAGTGCAAGAGAGTGGGATCAGCCATCGCTCTGCTCCTCGTCTGGAGCCGCGCGCTTCGCCGCAATTGCGACGATTGCGGCCTTCGCATTGGCCACTGCATCAGCATGCGGCTTGGCATTCAGCAGGTGATCAGAAAGAATGGTGGCAAGGTCGGCGTCCACATTAGCCGAAGCCTTAAGGGCCTCCGATACGCCGGCTAGGAAAACGTCGGGCGTCTCCACTGGTTCGACCTCTGGCTGGCCGAGTTCCGTGGGCATACGCAGCGCCGCCGCATCTCTCGGCGCTCCCGTTTCCTCCTCTTCCACAAAACCCCCTTCACATACTTCAAAATTCGAAACGGCGAACTGCTCGGCTGCCGTATCCGTGAAAAACGAGAGCAGGGTAGCACAGAAAATTTCCAAAACGCGATGGGCATACGGACGTTTTCTGGGAGACTGTCGAACTGCTGCTACGGGCCGACCCGGAATTTGAATTGGCCCGACAAATACACCAAAACGCATGGCGCGCCCTTCACGTATAGTCGTCGATGCTTTCCTCCAAACTCTCGCCGGTCAGCTCGCAGAAAGTCTTTAGAGCACCTTGTAAAGTGAAATATTGATGTTCGCTGCGGTGAACGAACAGCTCGCCGCGGATCGTGATTATGGCGACGGCCCAGTCCTTGATCGCGTCAGCTTCCCCAGCACGGGTAAGAACGATCAGCCCGTCTTCGACGAGCGCGCTCTGAACGACCAAGCTCTGGTAAATGTCGTTCTGGGCGAAGACCTCACCGAACCGGAGGTTCTGAGCGTATCGCTCCAAACCATCTTCTGACACCGCCTCCGGGCATCCTGGAAACTCGGTCGGGACCTTCCACTTCACTTGGATCGCCGATGGCGTCAGGCTTTCATACTCTTCCGGTTCTGGCTCGAAGTCAGCTCGTTCACGTGTGCCGTAGAGCCACTCGCCGATTGCGCCTCCGCTTGGGACGAAACCGGTCTTCGCCCACGCCTCGAAACGGGATTTGGTTCTGGAACCTTCTTCCTTGGTCACAGTCCGCATCCATGAGACGTCGGGAAAGAATGTCTCGTTAATGGGTCTGGACGGATCTTCGAGAAACGCTTCTATCGACCCATAAGCCAGCTCAATGCGGCGTGCGGTGATTTCGTTCAGGAGTGCGTTTTCCAGCCTAGTGAGCCAGCGCAGGTTCTCGGGCCTGTTATTCGCGCGGTTGGTGTCGATGTGATCGACGACATGCTGATCAGAGGGTGGCGGGCCGTTGAAGGCGCTGCAAACAATGCGGTGGATCGGCACACCGGCGAAAAGGTGATAGCCGGTCGTGAGGTTTTGGCGTCCGAAGGTCCATGTTTTGTCGAGCGGACGGGCGCGTTTCCGGAATTCGTTCAGTCGATAGACTGCGCCGTTGTCACGGACGCAGTATCGCTCGCCCCGATATTCGACCTCGATTTCAGTTTCGTAGATCTCAAGCAGGTGGTCATGCTCACCGATAGGCGTTTTCGAGGACGGCATCTTGCTCTCCAGTGCAAGGGTGTCTCGGCCTTCCCCGGAATGGTCCAGTGCCGGTTCTTATCGGCAGACGTGAAGCGAGGCGTCCGGCGCTGCCTTATGCTCTGGACGCACCGGCAGGTTGTCGAATATGTGAGGTTGGAGTCAAGAAGAACCAGGGACAGAGCACACTTGCCCTACGCCCGCCAGTGCGTAGCAATTCTAATGTCGGCTTTGCGGGCTTGCAACCGCAGCATCCAAGCTCGGCATTGAGAGTCCGGTTAAGGCCGATCATACGCAAGCAGCGCCGCGTCTTGCGAACAGTGAAAACGCTCTCACTGAACAGACATCGGGCGCAACATGTCGTCCGTGTCAAGGTTGAGCGCGCTGCGCCAGAGCGGGGTCTTGAACACATGACACACGTGTTTGCCTGCGCCGTCTTCGCGGGTCTCGGTCAGAAATCCCGCCCATTCGAGAGGCCCCAGCACACAAGATGAGAACGCGGCCATCTCTCGCCACCCCGCGGTGTGCCAATCCTGTGGCTCACCGTAGAAGGTTTCGAACAAGGCAGCCTCGGTCGTGCCATGATCGGCCTCCACGTTGATCACGTTCATCCAGACGTCCCATTTTCCGAAGAGGTGATCCTCGAAGCGCGAATAGGAAGCGTGATCGATCTGGATCACAAAGTATGGGATCAGCTCGGCAAACAGGCGGCCAGGTGCATCCGCCAGCTCTGTGCCGCGCTTGGTCAGCCGAAACTCACCCTTGAAGTGACGTCCCAGGTGCAGAGAAATCAGCAGAAAATGCAGAACTTCGAGCGGAGGAAACTCGTATTCGTTGATCACCTTGTTGTAGCGGAACATCTCTTCTGCGCTTTTGCCTGGCCAGTCGAAATGCTCGACGGCCCAATGGACGAAGACGCGCTTGAAGGCCTTGGTTTTGGTCAGACCGATTGATCCGTGCATCTGCGCATATTGCAGGGTGAGGAGCGCGCCTCGAAGCAGCGGAGAATGCGCGAGGTCGGGATGGTCATCGGCAAGAGTGCGGAACTTGATCATGTTAGGATGCTGCCACAGACCGCGCTGCAGTTCCATGATGTCCGCACAGTGTGTATTGACTATCCCAGACATTCTCCACCTGAAGCTAATGCCGGTTCATCGCAGAACAATCCATCACAACTTTCAAATCCTCTGTTTTGATGCTAGCCGGCGCGCATCGAGTTGCCCGTATCGTGTCTTTCTGTGATCAAGCTGCAGCAGTAGGTTTTGTCCGCACGGGACCGCAAGACTTTGAATAAGGCGCGCCTTGTCACGGGTTTGAGAATGGTGTGTTGGACGAGGGTTGATGAAGCCGGACAAGGAAGTCTGAAATTGGAAAAGATTGAGCGAGAAACACCCAAATACGCGACAACTGCTGAATGCGAAGCCGCGCTGGAACACATTTTGGCTGCGCCAAACAGCGGTGCTACGATTAGGCAGTTGTGCTTTCGACCTGATTTTGGCCGGCGGACGTTTCCCGACGCATTGGAAATGACCGTCAATCACGGGATCATCGGCGAAAGATGGACCAAGAAGCCTTGGTTAACGCTGCCTAACGGCAAGCCCGACCCCAGAATACAGGTTTCCATTCTCTCACAGAGGGTCATGGATCTGTGCTGGCGCGATCATAAAAACACCGTCCATCCTGGCGATCCTATTGTTGTGGATATGAATCTCAGCGCCGCGAACCTACCAGTTGGAACGCGGTTGAGTGCTGGTTCGGCGCTCCTTGAGGTGAGCGATAAATTCAACACAGCGTGCATCAAATGGCGCGACAGATATGGGAACGATAGCCTGCGATGGATCAACAAGCCCGATAATCGAGATTTTCGCTTGCGTGGAATTCTTTGTAAAATTGTCCAAGATGGAATTGTAAAGGTTGGAGATCAATTGATCAAACTTTGATGCGCGTCTTAAACATCCGCTGGAGGCTGCGGCCAGGCGGCCTTGACCTCGGATGTGACGCTGTTCCAATGCCTCGGCAGCAACTCATGCAGGCGTGAGACCGGTATGTCTGAGATGTGGGCGGTGGCGTCGGCGAGTCAGGCCTGCAGATGGATACCATTCAGCTTTGCCTTGCCCATTAGCATATACATGGCAGCGGCTCGCTGTCCGCACCGTTCGGGAGCGGCGAAGAGCTGGAGACGACGCTGCACCGTTACGTCTCTGGCTTTATAACCAGCAACTGCCGCAATCAGCCTTGGGCAGCAAGACGCCCTTGCAGGCGATGAAAGACTGGCACAAACTCAAGCCAGAGCTGTTCAAGAAACTGCCATACTATCTTCCGAGATGTGACAGAGGGACACGTCCCGCAGCATCCTGAAGGTAGAAGGAGACGTCCTCACGGTCTCCAAGCCACTTGTGATGCCATTCCATCTCGTCGAAGGGCACTTTTGCATTGGGTCCTGACCTTGCTTCCAATCCGCTATTTGGAACGTTTCTGGCAGGATCAGTTGCTGTTGCTCCAAATCAGATCGGGTCTGTAACGCGCCTTGATCTTGCCGCCGTCAAGGGCGAATAGATGCAGCCAGCCGTTATCGAACAGCTGCCGCACCGCGTCATGTTTGCGCAGCACCTCGGTGATCGCCTCCGGCGGGGCCTCGACCATCACGGACAGGCGCAGCGGATCGTGTGCCAGGGTTTTTCCATCATGCACCGCTTGCCACGGCAGACCGGTTCGCAGCTGGCCACCATTGCCCTGAACGACGCCGATGCCACCTACGACATTGTGGATCAGCTTATTGCCGGCGCCGAACACATGCGGTGCTACGGTCGAGCCGTAGTATTGCAGGCTGATCCAGCTTGCGACCACGACCGGCGCCGTCAGAATCAGCTCCAGTGTGGCGAACCCGGCATCGAGGCGCCAATTGTAGGTGTGCAGAAAGGCGCGGCCCTTCAGATCACGGCCCACTGTTGTGCTGCGCGGAGCGGCGATGAATGCGGCGCAGCCTGCAAGCCCCCATTCGGGACGCATCTCCGCCCAGTCTGACGCGCGATTCAGCAGGTTGCCGCCGGTCGCACTGGGTAGGCGCTGCGCGCGCTCCGCCCGCGCCAGGCCACTTGCCGTGGAAAGCCAGCCCCGCGCGTGGGCCAAGTCGGTTACATGATCCGGTGCTGCCGTGTCGGGATAAAGCGTCACCTCATCCGTCACGGTGTCATGGAGGGCAGCTACAAAATGCGTGTCTTCGGGCAGATGGATGCCATGCTGCGGTAAGCCTGCACGGGTTTCGGGGTCGTTGAGCAGCGCGGCCAGCAACCGGGCCGACACTTCACCCGTCCGACCGCAACAAGCCCCGCAGTGATACCCGCTTTCGTGGGGATTGTTGGTCACTTGGGCGCCGTGTCCGATCAACAGAACCAACCGTGCCAAATTTTGCGTCAAGCTCATGGCGCGCAGAACGGAAGCCGCTGTCTGCGCCTTGGCCTCGGTCGAGAGGTCTTTTTCGAGCCTGGGCATCGGGCCTGGTGCGAGGCTCGTGACGCCGCGGCCAAGAGAATCTTTCACGAGCTTAACCCCATAGGCAGATCCCGCCGCTTCCACGAAGGCAAAGGAGGATACCGCCGCTTGCCGGAATCGACCCCAGGCGCGTGTTGCGCGAGCCCTGATGCGGGCCGCGGTTTCGCTGGATGCGTCCGTGTGGCCGGTGGAGATCAGCGTCGGTTTCAAAAGGGCTGGCAGGTGGGTCTGAACCTCGTCGGTGCCGTGCGGGCGGTGCGCCACAGGCAATCCGAAGAAACCGGCAAAGCCCAGCGTTTCGATCTTTTCGTCCTGCGACTCGAGCGCACGCCGTATCACTTCGGACCGGACGTCGATGCAAAACGCCGCCTGAAGGACAGGGCGTCCGGCTCGCTCAATTGGACCCGATAGAACCGAGGCAAATTGCCGTTGGTGGCCGCGTTCGGCAGCCTCCTGCAAGATCGCGTCGAGCACCTGGTCGGGCGTTGGCGAGACGGGAGATGCGTGTGCTGCGACGGTCGCCTGCCAGTCTTCCATGACCTGTGGGGAATTCGCCAGCAGAGCTTCGTCCCAGATCAGGCGGATCGCCAGCAGATCGGTCAGGGTGCTGTCAGACCCGCCTGCAAGTTCCGCCTGCCACAAAAGCCACCGCGCGTGTTGTGACCAGCCGCCCAGATCGACGAGAAGCCGGTGAAAGGCGGTCGGCCCGGCGTCGTTCGTCAGACCCAAGCGCACCGCCGCGCGCAGGATCGCGCGTTCGGCGGTATCGGGCGCCTGCGCGACATGGGCACAGAACCCGGAAAGGCCGGCAATCTCGGGCGTCAGGTCGTGGGTTCCCCACTCGCGCCATGCGGCATAGGCCGTATGGTCCTGTTGCGGCGTCCACAGGGCCTGACCGCGGTCGAAATGACCCGTGGCCCAAAGTCCGAAGCACCGGTGCAGGATCGCCGGCCAGTCGGTGCCGGTTGCCTTGGCCACCAGATCCGCGACCGTCGGCAGCGCCGCAGGGTGCGGCACATCAACATGGATCTTTGCTTTCAGCAGCGCCAGATCGCGAGGCTTCAAGGGTGAGTTCGATGTGATCAGCGCGATTGCCAGATCATCGTCCGTGATCTCGCCCGCCGCGATTTTTGCGACGTATCTTTGGCGCGGTGGCGTCAGGCTGACACCTGCGACGCGGCCCAGACGGGCGGCGGCATGGGCCAAATCTTCCCCTGATTGGCCGAGAAATGGATTGACGGCTACCGTGGCATCGAGCGGAAAGGCCGGTGGGATCGCGCGTGCCGCCGCTTCGGCAGCGTCCAGCATGGCAGTCACTTGGTCCGGTGCGACAGTTGTGGCGTTGAGAAACATCGGGGAAATCTCCGGTCAGGATTTATGTGACACGCGGAAACCACCGATCATCCGATCGAATACCGCATTGAGGTAGAGGCCGTTGGTCAGATGCACCCGCAGACCCGCGGTCGAGGGATGATGCGACCAGTAGGGAAAGAGAGATTGCGCCACCGCAACTCCTCCAAAAGAGAGGACGGCAAGGACGATCAACTGCCACTCCAGGGCGCCGGCTATCGGGGGGGCGGGAAGAACCGGACCCCAAAGGGTCTGGGCCGCCACATGAAACCCGAAATACGCCAGCGCCGTCGTCAGCGAGGCTCCGACAGTCAACCGTGTCAGGGCACCCGGAGCGGCATCGGCAAGGCCCTGGGCGATCAGATAGGAAACGCCAAAAACAAGGATCGCACCAAGGGCCAACGCCTGCGGCGTCTTCGGCCCTACGACCAGCGTGAAAACAAGGGCGACAGTGCCGTAAAGCGCCAGCGCCAGCCCGAAGGATCGCAGCACTACACCGGGCCCCGGCACGGCGACAGGCCCGGGTTTGCGGATCGCGTTGACCATCCGCACCGCGTTGCCCGATGACAGGAAGGCATGGGCCTTATAAAGTGAATGAGCCACTATATGCAGCAAGGCCAGTGGCCACAGACCCAGTCCGCATTGCAACAACATGAAGCCCATCTGCGCGATCGTCGACCACGCAAGCGCCGTCTTGATCGCGCTCTGCGTCAGCATCACGACGCCCGCGAACAGCGCGGTTAGCCCACCCAGCATCACCAATACCGCCATGGCGCCGGGACTTTGCTGCACAACGCCTGCCAAGGTGATAAGAATAACTCCGCCTGCATTGATGACGCCTGCGTGCAGCAGTGCCGAGACGGGCGTCGGGGCCTCCATCACCTCGGTGAGCCAGCCATGGACAGGCAGCATCGCCGTCTTGAGCAGGGCCGTCAGGACCAGCAGAGCGACCGCGACCTGCGCCAAGGCCGGCAGCCCGTCTTTTGCGGCCGCGTTCAATGCCGCGATGTCGACTGTGCCGAAGGCTCGCCAAAGCAAGGCTGCCGCTACGATCAGGGTCACGTCACCAGCGGCCCAGACCCATGTAAACTTGGAAGCCGCCCGTCTGGCCTCGTTCCGTTCCGGATAGAAAAGCAGAAGCTGACGGAGAAAGATGCCGACCGCGATGAAGCTGGCGATCAGGACCAAAAGATCTCCAGCCTGAACCAGCATCAGCACCGCCGCGATCGTGGCCAGCGTCCAGCCGTGAAACGCGCCCTCGCGCGCTTCTCCGTCGAGTGACCGCCTTGCATAGCGCGTGACGACCCAGCCGATGAACGACACCAACAGGGCCAGCGTGACGCTGATTGGGTCCAGCCGGACCGATGCAAACCCGACCATCGGGTGAACCTGTGATCCTTCTGTCCAGAGTTGCAGTGCACCGGCCATGACAAGACCGATGGTGATCAATGTCGATCCTTCGGCGATAGCAAGCAGGTGACCGGGGCGACGCCCCGGTTGCCACAGGAAAAGTGCTGCACAGGCAAGAAGAATGAGTGGGGCAAGAGCTGTAGCTGGAAATAGCATCGAGGCGGCATCCTTCTGTGGATCATCGGCATGGATGTAGTCGTTGCTTGGATTTTATAAAATTACATATATTGATCGTTAACGTTCTGTTTTATAGAAGTGTGATGAAGATCAATCTGCACCATTTGCGTCTGTTCAGGGCGGTTGCGACTGTTGGCACGCTGACCGGAGCCGCACAGTCGTTGAGTCTGTCCCAGTCGGCACTTTCCACGCAATTGCGCGCGCTTGAGGCATCGTTGGGACATGATCTGTTCGAGCGGCGAGGTCGTGGACTGATCCTGACCGAAGCGGGGCGGATCGCTCTCGACCATGCCGAGTCGATTTTCCGCACCGCCGATGACCTGATCGCCACTCTGCGCGAGACCGGGCGCACGCGCCGGGCATTGCGGGTGGGGGCACTTGCCACACTATCGCGCAATTTCCAGATGCAGTTTCTGCGCCCGCTGATTGGTCGTCCCGATGTTGAGGTCGTGCTGCGGTCTGGATCTCAAGTCGAGCTGTTAAGCGGACTGGAAGCACTCGCGCTGGATGTCGTATTGACCAATCTTGCCCCACCACGCGATGCGGTCAGTCCATGGTTGATCCACCGGATCGACGAACAGGCGGTCAGCCTTATCGGCACGCCCGCTCGTGTCGGGACGCCGCCGCGGCCCTTGGATGTCCTGCTGTCTTCCGAGCCGTTGATCTTGCCCGCACCCGAAACAGTTCTTCGCGCAGCTTTCGATGCGCTCGCCATGCGGCTCGAGGTGAACCCGACCATCGCTGCCGAAGTCGACGATATGGCGATGATCCGTCTGCTGGCCCGTGCTGACGCGGGCCTTGCCATCATTCCCCCAATCGTGGTGCGCGATGAACTCAGAACCGGGTTTCTGGTCGAAGCGGCAAAATTGAATGGCATGAACGAAGCGTTCATGGCAGTCACGCTGCAGCGAAAATTTCCTAATCCATTGTTGGCCGATATCTTGGCTCAGTGACGTCGCATGTCGTCTACTTAGTTCAAAAAACTTATCCTCTGTTGTATGGGCTTTGGGCGGAACCCTGCTAACGTCCCTTTCAACAAGGCACAAAGGAGCCGCCATGAAGATCCACCGCGCCGGAGACCGGCCTTCGCAATTCCCAAGCAGTGAGTATTTCACTGGCACGGTCCGGTGTGATCCGGTTGTTGCGGGTGACAATCCCTCTCCGGTCAAGATCCTGTCGGTGACTTTTGAGCCCGGCGCTCGGACAGCTTGGCACACCCATCCTGCCGGTCAAACGCTGCATGTTGTGTCGGGCACTGGGCTGGCCGGGTCCGAAGGGAAGCCGGTGCAGGTGCTGCGTCCGGGCGATACGGTCTGGTTTGCGCCGGGGGAGCGGCATTGGCACGGCGCGTCACCCGACTGCGCAATGACTCACCTGGCAGTGCAGACTTCCGTCGATGGCAAGACTGCCGACTGGATGGAGCATGTCACGGATGCGGATTACCTCTCCCAGCGCGCCGAGTAAGTTGGGATCGAGCCGCCCACCGAAGAGCCACCTGCCGAGAGCCTCGTTCGTCCGCTGTGTGCAAGTTCACTGGGCCCAAGATTGTGCACCTGACCTCTGGACCGCGTCGATGCTACCGAATTTTTTGCCGGGCCGAGAGGGGTTGATCCGCAAAAGGCTGCTGAATTTGACGTAACGAGAAGCAGCTTGATGCCAGAGCGGAGGTAGACCCAATTGCCTCTACCGTTGGAACAACATTGAGCTTTCGTGGCAGAGAACCCGGATGGATCACGCGGTTTACTCTCCGCGCTATGGATGCCGCCGACACCAAAGTTCTCCAAGAATTTGTGAACTGCGCATCCATGACTTCGGCTGACCTGAAGTTCGCCGCTTGCTTTTCGGATAGGAATGGCTCGCTCGCCTCGGGAAGACCTATCGCCGGGTCCCAACTTTGACGCGAAGTCCTAGAAATCATCAGAGCGACTGATGGGGATGCGTCTCGGCGCCACTACGTCCGGGGGATGGAAGCTCCCATGATTTTGTGCGCCTATTTTCTGGCGAAGGCTGCCTTGCTTCGGGCCTCTGGATCTCGATATACCCACTTAGCGGCAAGACAGGCGAGCGCAAGTAGCCGCAAGTTCCGGCGCGGTCATGCGCAATCACACTAGAAACTCATTCGGCTACGCTTGTTTTTGAGGCAGTTGGCCGCCCACAAGGCAGATCAAATTCGGCGCGAAACATGCACTCTTGGGTTGATGCGGGGTTGATGTAGGGCGCTTGATGGGTTGAGTATGCGCATCGCAATTAATGGATCAGAACGATCTCCCGTCCATCACCCGTGACTGACCTGGACAACTTACCTGAACCGGAAGTCCTGATGTCGGAAATTATGGAAAATCTTGAAGCTGCCATTGAGCAGTTTTCGGCGGCTGTCTCGATCAAACCTTCGGCGCGCCACTAGCAGCTATACCTCCCGAAGCACTTCGCGATCGCGGCGGCAATCGTGCACCGGTGTGGAGCGGCACAAAGGTCCCGCGAATTGGACACAATGATACTCTTGACGGCCCTTCCGATAAAGCAATGGTGGGTGGATGTGCAATTTCTACGCCAACACAACAGCCACTGACGCCATGAAGGCCCTTTTGAAGTCGCCGCACAGAACGTGCATCTGGGCAATGCCGAACGCTTGGCCGCAATCTGGCCCAAGTATTCCGGACACGCCGTGAGTATCGGTGGAAATGGCTCCCGCGAACTGGTCAGCCCTTCCTGGGGCTTTCGCATCACCACGATTAACACGAAGTCGGGCAAGACCCTCCAGGCTGCGGCATGGAACAACGTCCGTGACGACAAGGAGCGAACATCCGGGCTTTGGAGGGACGCTTACATGAAGGCCGAGGGCCGGTAATCAAGGAGAATTTGTAGCATGCGCTGGCGCCAGCTGACTGCATTCAGAGAAACAATGGTAACTGGCACCGCCAGCGGTGCCGCCGAAATTATGGGTATATCGCAGCCCGCCGTCAGCCGGTTGATCGATGCGCTTGAGGAGTCGCTTGGCATCACACTCTTTGATCGGCGCACCGGTCGGATGGTTCCCACGGTCGAAGCCAAGATGTTCTACGACGAACTGCAGAAGGCTGTCGCCAGCTACGATCGGCTGGCTTCGGTTGCGGAGGACATCCGATTGGGGCGCAGGGGCAGTCTTCACATCGTATCAATGCCTGCTACCGGCCTTAATTTTCTACCCGAAGCGATCACGAGCTTCAAAGCTGTGCAGCCAGATCTGAAGATCCGTTACGATCTGCAGCTGTCGATGCGGGTAGAAGAATCGGTGTCGTCGCAAAAAGTCGACCTTGGGATCGCCGAGTTTCCGTTCGAACGCCCTGGGATCGAGCGCGAGAATTTTTGCGAGCTTCCCTACGTCATGGCTTTGCCCGAAACCCACCCATTGGCCGCACGCGCGGTCATCACTCCTCAGGATCTCGATGGTCAGCGGATGGTCAGCCTGTCGCATGAGACGGTCGCACGAAGGCTGCTGGATGCCTGTCTCGCAAAAGCTGATGTCAAGCCGCAGATATTATGCGAGACGACATACTCCGCGGGTGTTTGCGCAATGGTGCGACACGGCCAGGGCATTGGACTGACCGATATCTTCACCGCCACAGATTTTGCCGGGAGCGGCATCGTCTTTCGTCGCTTCGAGCCGGAATTGATGTTCCATGTCGGAATACTCTATCCCAAGCACCAATCACGCTCCCGCACGGCAGGTGAGTTTCTGACGGTATTGCGAGCGAAGCGGAACAAGATGATCGCGGGGATCGATGCTTTGCTGGCAGTATAACATTTTGTTATACGCCTCAAACCCGCGGTAATTTGACCAGTTGACATGGCCTCGTCATGCTAAAGACATGGATGGGGTCACTGTTGAAAAACCAGATCTGAAGATGATCAATGGGCGCGCTTTCGACGTCGTGGTCATTGGGGGCGGCATTGTCGGAGCCAGCTCGGCGCGCGAGGCTGCGGCGGCTGGATATTCCGTCCTTCTAGTGGAAAAGGGCGATTTTGCCTCTGGCTCTACCAGCCGCTCCAGCCGGCTTCTGCATTGTGGGCTTCGCTACTTCGAGGCGCCCGATCCCTTGCGCTATTTTGCTCGCCATCCCGCTAGGTTCGTCACCTCGCTGAGGATGGCACGGCAGGCGATGCACGCACGGCGCGAAATGGTGCTGACTTCTCCGCAGCGGGCTCGGCCTATAGATTTCTTCTTTCCTATCTACGCGGATGGCCCCTACACACCGTGGCAGTCCGATCTTGCCTTTGGCCTGCTCAAGCGACTTGCGCCAGCGGATGTGCCACTGAACTATAGCCGGCTGAGCAAGGACGCGGCGCTAGAGCAGCCCATGGTCGCCGTGCTTGCGCGAACCGACCAGCTGCGTGCTGCGGCGCGCTTCACCGAGTATCAATTCGACTGGCCCGAACGCATCTGCATCGATGCAGTTCTCGACGCCGAGGAGGCGGGTGCGGTGGCGCTGAACTATACGCGTGCCGCGCTCGGCGATGCGCAGGGAGGTATGCGGAAGATTGCCTTGCAAGGCCCTGATGGCGCGACCGCCCAAGTCGCCGCTCGCAGCGTCATGTCGATGGCGGGGATCTGGATAGACGATGTGTTGAAAGGTTCTGGCGTCAAGGTTCAGCGCCGCGTCTTCGGCACCAAGGGTGCCCATATCGTCATCCGCCTGCCGGAGCGGTATCGCGGCCAGGGCATAACCACCATCAACAGCCACGGCGAACCCTTCTACTGCATCCCGTGGCATGATCTGCACTACATTGGGCCGACTGAGACGGCGTATGAGGGTGATCTGAACGACATCCACGTCGACGCTGCCGATCTCGTGTTCCTGCTGTCTGAAACAGCTGCGCTCTTTCCGGGCCTCGACGTCACGCGCTCGGACGTGTTGCGCACCTGGGCTGGGGTCCGACCGCTGACCTATGACCCGGCCCACCCCAAGGGGAATCGCAGTCGCATGTTGCACGATCTAGCCCAAGATGGGCTGAAGGGCGTCTTTGCCATGACCGGCGCCCCGATCATGAGCCACCGGGGCGCCGGACGCGAGGTCGTAACCAAACTGCGTTCGGCCGTGACACCCGAAGGCAGCGCGACATCACTTAGCTACGAGCCTCGTCTGCCGCTGCAGGATACGAATACGCCCCGTATCGCGCCGGGAATTGATTATACTCTGGCTGACGTTCGCCAAGCGGTGCGCAATGAGCACGCACGCAGCTTGATGGGCGTGCTCTACCGCCGCAGCGGAGCTGGACTGCGCCATGCCTTCAGCGACGATGAGCTTGGCCGCGTCGCCGACGTGATGGCCGAAGAGCTTCACTGGTCTAGCAAGGAAAAAAACAAAGAAGTCGACCGCTTCAAGCAGCAGACGGAAAGGCTGTTCGGAGTGCCTAGCGTGCCTGAAGAGGCCGCAAAACAGTAACCAAGAGGGAGAAATAAAATGAAAAAAACACAAAAAATCAGCCGCCGAGCGATCCTGAAATCTGGCGCAGCAGCGACGACGTTGTCCATGCTGCCACTATGGGCGGGCCGTGCCGAAGCCGCTTGCGGCACGCTGCGTGCTGGCATCACAGGCTACAACGTCATCAACACGCTGGATCCGGCGCAGATGACGTTGATCCCCGAGGCATACGTGGTCTGGGGCGTCTTCAACTGCCTGCTCAAATTCGACGAGGACATGAACATCGTGCCGGACCTGGCGGAAAGTTACGAGAGCGTGAGCCCGACACTTCTGCGCTTCAAACTGCGTGAGGGCGTCAAGTTCCACGATGGAGAGCCGATGACATCTGCCGACGTCAAGTTCACGCTGGAGCGGCTGAAGGACGACACGACTGCGTCGCCGCACCAGTCGAAATTCGCGCCTATCTCCGAGATTCGCACACCGGACGATCTGACCGTGGAGATCGAGACATCCGAGCCGTTTGCTCCGATGTTGAGCTATCTTACAAATACCCGAACAGGCAGCCAGATCGTGCCGATGCATCTCTTGAAGGATGGAACACCTGATGACTTTGGAACTAACCCGGTCGGCACAGGGCCCTTCAAGCTGGCCGAGTATCAGCCTGGGGCTTCGCTGACGCTAACCGCCCATACCGAGTATTTCGAGGAAGGCCTTCCCAAGGTCAATACTGTCGAGATACCTCTCATCGCCGAAGAATCGGCAGGGGTGACTGCCCTGCTCGGCGGCAGCGTGGATGTCACTAGCACAGCGCCCTTCGCAGATATTCCCGACCTCGAGAAGGATGACCGGGTTCAGGTTCTGAAGGCACCCGGCGCGAACACGCGTTTCGTGAGCCTCAACAATGCGGTCGCGCCTTTTGACGACGTGCATTTCCGCAGGGCCTGCTCGCTGGCCTTCGACCGGCAGGCGATGGTGGACGTTGTGCTGTTTGGCGAAGGACGTGTCGCAAGCGGCATCATCCCAAATTCGATCACGTGGGCCGCGACCCAGGATCAGCCGATGGAGATTGGACTGAACGCCGAAGAGGCGCTGAAGGAGTTGGAGATGTCCAAATACGGACCCGGCACGGAAGCCGCCGTGCTGACATGGGGTTCGGGTTGGTGGAAACGCTTTGCTGAGGTCTACGTGCTGCAGGTCAATCAGGTGCTGGGCGTCAATTTCAACGTCGAGGTTTCGGACAGCGGCACGGTCTACCAGCGCAAACAGGCGGGCGATTTCCAGGCCTCCATCTGGGGCTGGCTGGGCTTGATCGATCCGGATGAATACGCTTACGAAATCTACCATACCAATGGGTCGCGCAATTACGAGAAATACTCGAACCCCGAGGTCGATGCCTTGCTCGAAGAAGCCCGCCGCACGGTCGATCTGGACGCACGCGGCGAACTATACCGCGAGGCCGAGGCACTGGCAATTCAGGACTGCCCAGTGCTCCCCTGTTTCGAGAGCAACGTGCACAACCTTTTAGCGCCCAAGGTGCAGGGCTTCGTGCAGCGGCCTTATTCGGGCTTTGGTGCGCAGCTGGCCGAAGTCGGCGACTGCTGAATTGCGAGCGTAGTGACCACCGCCCTGTGCCTGTCGGCGCGGGGCAACCCCGATTGTCTGAAAGTCTTTGAATGTCCTCTGGTTTGAAATATTTCCTGACCCGGCTGGGTGGATCGCTGATAACCATGCTGGTTGGCACCTTGGTGGTGTTCTTTGTGATGAAGGCCGCGCCGGGAGATCCCGCGCTTGTCGTTCTGGGCGATTTCGCCACGCCCGAGACCATCGCCCAGTTCAACGCAGACCGTGGTCTCGATGGCCCGCTGCTCGTTCAGTATCTTGATTGGCTGGGAGGCATTTCTCGCTTTGATTTTGGCACATCTTTGTCCGTATCGTCGGGAGAGGATATCGGATCTCTGCTGGCCTTCCGGCTGCCGAATACCGTCTTTATCGGGCTCTACGCCATGACCATCGCGGTCACCCTCTCGCTCATTCTCGGCACGCTGGCCGCGATCAACCGGGGCAGCTTTATCGATACAGGAGCCACCTCCCTAGCTGTTCTGGGGGTCTCGATGCCTGATTTCTGGTTCGGCTACATGCTGATTCTGGGCCTATCGCTTGGGCTCGGGCTCTTTCCTTCATACGGCTTCATCCAGCCATCCGACTCCCTGGCCGGTGCGCTCCATTCTGGCTTCCTGCCGGCGCTGGCCATCGCCGCCCCGATGGCGGCGGTCTTCACCCGGACCTTGCGCACCGCGCTGATTGAGAACCTCGACCGCGAGCACGTGATGGTTGCCAAGTCGCTTGGACATTCGGGCCGCTTCCGGTTCCTCCATCACGTGTTCCGTAATTCGGTGATCCCCTACATCGTCGTGGTCGGCCTCCAGATCCGTTACCTCTTGGGAGGTGTCGTCATCATTGAGCGCATCTTCGGCGTGAACGGCGTCGGCTCGCTCATGGTCGAGGCCGCCTTCGCGCGCGACTACTTCGTCGTGCAGGCCTGCGCGGTGGTGTTCTTGGCCATCGTTCTGGGCGTCAACTACGTTGTCGATATGATCTGTGCGGCGCTTGATCCACGGCGGGCGAGGTAACACGATGAAACTAAATGTTCTCATGCAAAACCGCGCGGCGCTGGCCGGCTCGACGATCACCGGGCTATTCATCGCTATCATAATCATAGGACCGATGATCTCGCCTTGGGGCAGCGGCGCGTTCGACTTCACCGCCGTCCTCAAGCCGCCCTCTTGGTCGCACCCGTTCGGCACGGACAGTCTGGGCCGTGATGTGCTGGTCCGTGTAATGGAGGGTGCGCGCATTTCGCTGATGATCTCGGTCTCGGGTGTGCTGGCGGCGATGTGCCTCGGCATTACGAGTGGGCTTTTTGCGGGATATCTCGGGGGCTGGTTCGATGCGATCGTTATGCGGATCGTCGATCTCTTCTTTTCTTTCCCCGCCTTCGTTCTGGCGCTCTTCCTGATGGTGGCGCTCGGCTTCGGCGTGACCAATGTGGCGCTGGCGATCATGCTGGTCTACCTGCCGATCTTCGCGCGCATCACGCGCAACACGACCGAGGTCGTGCGCGGCGATGCCTATGTGCAGGCCGCCCAAGTCATGGGCCAGAGCACGCCGCGAATTCTCTTTCGCGAGATTCTGCCGAACATCTCGGCGCCCATTCTGGTGCAGGCCAGCATCGCCGTCGCATTCGGGATCGTCATCGAAAGCGGGCTGTCGTTCATCGGCCTCGGCGTTCAACCACCCACCCCTAGCCTCGGCGTCATCATGGCCGACGGGCAGGAATATTTTCGCCGCGCGCCTTGGGTCCTGACGCTGACGGGAATGACCGTCACGGTCGCGCTGCTGGCGCTCAATCTACTTGGCGACGGGCTGCGCGACCTTGCCGATCCGAGATTGAAAAGGAGGGACGCATGAGCGAGCCGCTGCTTGACGTCAAGAATCTCAACGTGAAATTCCAACTGGCCTCTGGTGACCTGTCGGTTTCATCGGACGTGTCCTTCACCCTCGAGCATGGCAAGGTTCTGGGCCTGATCGGCGAAAGCGGGTCGGGCAAGACGGTGACTTCGAAGGCGATCCTGCGCCTTCTGCCGTCCGTTGGCATCGCCGACGCTGGTCATATTCGCTTCAAGGGCCGTGATATCAGCAACCTGACCGCACAGGAATTTGACAAGTTGCGCGGGGCAGAATTGGCGATGATCTTCCAGGACCCAGTGGGCAGCTTCAATCCGGTGAAGACGATCGGATGGCATTTTCGGGCTGTGGGACGTGTGCACCCCGAAGGCCATGACAACATAATGCAGGATGCGGCCGAAGCGCTGCGCAAGGTCGACATTGCAGACTCGAGGACGGCGCTTGGCAAATACCCCCACCAGCTGAGCGGGGGGATGTTGCAACGCTGCCTGATCGCACTGGTGATGTTCTCGCGCCCGTCGTTGATCGTCGCCGACGAGCCGACGACCAACCTCGACAATCTGGTCGAACGGCAGATCATCGACCTCTTCGACAAGCTGAGAAAGGAGATTGATGCCTCCTTCATCTTCATCACTCATGACATGACCATCGCCGAGCAGATCTCCGACAGTATCATTGTGATGTATGCCGGCCAGATCGTCGAGCAGGCCAGCGCCGAGGCATTGATGCAAAACCCGCTTCATCCCTATACGCAGGGGCTGGTCAAGACGGCGCGCGAACTGGAGGGCGATGTCGAGACGCTGACAGAAATCTCGGGCGAGGTCGGCACAGACACCTGGCCGGACAATCGCTGCCGTTTTGCGCCACGCTGTCCGCTGCACGAGGCCGCCTGCGATCATGCCATTCCCTTGCATCATGTCGAAGGCCATGGCGAGGTGCGCTGCATCAAGGCCGAGCGTGAGGAGGCCGCGATATGAGCGCCCTACAGCAAACCAGCCCCGCCGCTTCGCTCCTCACATTTGACGATGTCGTGGTCAGCTTTTCCGCAGGAACCGGCATGATCTCTCGCCTGCGCGGGCGTGGGACGCGGTTCAATGCCGTGGATCACGTTACGCTGAACGTCGCAAAGGGCGAGATCCTTGGGGTTGTGGGTGAAAGCGGCAGTGGCAAGACGACGATCTGCAAGGCCGCGCTCGGGCTGCACCCCATTGCGCAGGGCGTCGTGTCGCTGAACGGTGCGCCGCTCGATCTGAGTAGCGGCGCGATGCAGATGGTGTTCCAGGATCCGCTCTCGTCGCTTAACCCGCGCCAGACAGTCGCCCAAGCGCTCAGCATTCCCCTCCGCCTTCATGGCTTCGCTAGCAAAAAGGACATCGACGCAGCCATCGACGAGTTGCTGGTCGATGTGGGGCTCGGCGCGCAATTCCGCAGTCGCTTCCCACATGAGCTGTCGGGGGGGCAGTTGCAACGCGCCGCCATCGCGCGCGCACTGGCGACACAACCCCGTGTCCTTTTTGCCGACGAGGCGGTGTCCAAGCTGGACGTCTCGGTGCGCGCACAGATCCTCAACCTGCTGAAACGGTTGCGCGAAACGCATGATCTGACAATCATCTTCGTCACGCACGATCTGCATGTTGCGCGCTTCCTCTGTGACCGCATCGCGATCATGTATTTCGGCAAGCTGCTCGAGGTCGGTCCCACGCGCGCCGTCTATGCCGATCCCAAGCATCCCTACACCAAAGAGCTTCTTGGCACGCTCGAAAAGGACCGCAAGACCGAAGCCAGCACGCGAGACATATTTAACCCGCTGACGGACGACACGAGCGCGTGCCGTTATCTCGGCCGTTGCCCCCACGCGATGGATATCTGCGCGAGGCAGCACCCGGATCCGCGCCAGACTGGGCCTGGACACCGCACCGCCTGCTATCTCTACGAGGATGAGGACAAATGAGCCGCACCGCACTTATCACGGGCGCCGGCGCAGGCATCGGTGCGGCCATCACCGCCGCGCTGCGAGCGGCAGGCGTGAGCTGCACCATCACCGGACGCGCGGCGGAGCGCCCCGAGGGGCTGAATGCAGACACCGGATACATGTCCCTCGACTATCTCGATCCTGCTTCGATGGAGCGTGCATGCGATCACGTGCGCAGCAGGCTGCGCCCCGATATCCTGATCAACAATGCAGGCATCAATCTGAACGGCACGATGACCGATACCGACGCAGACCGGCTGCAGCAGATGATGGCGACCAACCTCACGGGCCCCTATACGCTGACCCGTGCCTGCCTGCGGCATATGACCAAGCAGGGCTGGGGCCGAATTGTCAGCATCACGTCGATCTGGAGCGTTCTGGGTAATCCGAACAATACGGCCTATTGCGCGTCCAAGTTCGGGCTGGACGGCATGACCGCCGCACTGGCCGCCGAAGTCGGTCATCATGGGGTCACGGTGAACGCTGTTGCACCCGGCTACATCCTGACCGACGCCCTGCGCGCTAAATACACGTCAGAACGGCTCGAGACGATATCCGCCCACGTGCCCGTAGGGCGCCCCGGCCGTCCCGAAGAGATCGCCAGTGTAGTCGCCTTTCTGACAAGCGATGCGAGCAGCTATGTGACCGGCCAGAACATCCGCGTCGATGGCGGGCTCACGCGCGTCTCGCACCCATTCAACCGCCCCGAATAACGCCCCGGAAAGGCCCCGCCATGACGACAAGCACCAAGGACCCACTTCTTCAGCCGCTGCAGATCAAGGGGCTGACCCTGCGCAATCGCATCATGTCCACCAGCCACGCCTGCGGGCTTCAGGTGGGCGGCTATCCACAGGATGCATACCAAGCCTATCACGCGGAAAAGGCGCGCGGCGGCATTGCCCTGTCGATGTTCGGCGGCTCGTCCAACATCGCGCCTGACAGCCCCAACATCTTCAACCAACTCAATGTCGGTGACGATGGCATCATCCCGCATCTGCAGGTCTTCTCGGAAAAGATGCATGAGCGCGGCGCGGCGCTGATGTGCCAGATCACCCATCTCGGCCGCCGGGGCGATCCCTATCAGGGCGACTGGCTGCCCGCCATCGGCCCGTCGCCCTTGCGCGAGACGCTCCACCGCGCCATCCCGCGCGAGATGGACCGCCATGATATCGACCGGGTCGTCGCCGCCTACGTCGCCGCCGCGAAACGCTGCGAAGAAGGCGGCCTTGACGGGATCGAAACGCTGACCGGCGGGCATATCCTTGGCCAGTTCCTGTCGCCCAAGACCAATCACCGAAGCGATGAGTTCGGCGGATCGCTGGAAAACCGTATGCGTCTCATCCTGATGGTGCATGACGCCATGCGAAATGCGGTTGGCGATGATTTCCTGATCGGCATCCGCTGGGTCGTCGACGAGGGCCCCGACGGCGCCCTGAGCGCAGACGACAGCGCGCGCGCAGCGCAGATGCTTCAGGCGGCGGGCGGCGCAGATTTCTTCAACGCCATCTACGGCTCGATGGATACGATGCGCGCTCTCGCGATGGAGAACATGCCGGGCATTGGCACGCCGATCGCGCCTTGGGTCGAGCATATCGGGCGATTCAAGCGCGAGGTCGGCCTTCCCGTCTTCCATGCCGCGCGAATCTCCGATCTTGCTTCGGCCCGGCACGCAGTGGCTGAGGGGCACATCGACATGGCTGGTATGACCCGTGCGCAGATCGCAGATCCACACCTGGTTGCCAAGCTAGTCGCCGGAGAGGAGGACCGCATTCGGCCCTGTGTCGGTGCGCAGCACTGCCAGTCGCAATACCGCCCTAAATGCCTGCACAATGCCGTAACAGGCCGTGAAACCACCTTGCCCCATGATGTTACTCGTGCGCACAACCAGCGCCGCGCGGTCGTCATTGGCGCCGGCCCCGCCGGGCTGGAAGCAGCTCGCGTGCTTGCCCTCCGCGGACATGACGTGAGCCTGCACGAGGCATCGGACCGGCCTGGGGGACAGCTGGTTCTTGCCGCGAACGGCTGGCGCCGCGACCTGATCGGCATCATCGATTGGCGGTTGAGCGAGCTTGAGCGCGCAGGCGTTCAGATTAACTACAACAACTTCATGGAGGCCGCGGACGTCGGCGCGCTCGACCCCGATCTCGTCATCCTCGCCACAGGCGGTCTGCCTCAGACGCAGTTTGGGCCAGGTGCGGATCTGGTCATTCCTGCATGGGACATCATCAGCAGTCAGGTGCAGCCCGCCTCGCAAATTCTGATCTGGGATGGCACCGGACGCCATCCTGCACCCATGGCGGCGAAGCTGGCGAAAGATGCAACCGCCGATGTTGCCTTCGCCACGATCGATGCAGGACTTGCGCAAGATCTGACCTATGCAGAAACAACCCGTTGGCGCACCGAGTTCTCGCGCGCAGGCATGGTCCCGATGGCGGATCAGCGCCTCGTGTCGGTTGCACGTTCCGCAAACAGGCTGACCGCGATCCTGCTGAATGAGTTGACGCATCAGGAGACCGCGCTCGACGTCGATCAGGTGATCGTCGACATGGGCACGTTGCCCGATAGCGAGATGTTCGCGGAGCTGCGCGGCGCCTCCTGCAACGATGGCGTGACCGATCTGGATGCTCTGATCGCGAACAATGCCCAGCCACGTAGCGGCGCGGGTTTCGAGTTGCATCGCATCGGAGATGCGCAGGCCAGCCGCAACGTGCACGCTGCCATCTACGATGCATACAGATTGTGCCACGTTGCCTGACTGACGCGATGCGGCACCTGTTGATTCCACCGCGACTGTTTTCAAAATTATCCGAAGATGACCGCTTCTGGACTTTGGGCTTGTCAGATACCGTCACCTCGAGCGTTTCAAGGAACAGAAGGAGTTTACAGCATTTCCACTTATTCATGATGTGTATCCAGCGGCTTTGAAGAAGTTCCAGCACTCGACGGAGGTGAAGAGATCGCAGACGTCGCCCATGGCTGCGATGAGCTGATCGAATGCGGCTGCACAGTCGGCACCGTCAAGAGCCGCGTGAGCCGCGGCAGGGCCAAGCTCAACCGGCTGGTCGCGCAAGGGGATGCAGCGCTTTGCCCATCAATGTCGCGGCCCGCGCTCAGTCGGCAGGGTTCGCAGCCTCCGAAGCCGTCCGATCAGGTTATGCTTTCGGGCTGAGGCTGG
>NZ_JBAPKZ010000041.1:0-26340 GCF_037083805.1 Roseovarius sp. D0-M9
GACGTCGTTCAGTCGAAGGTCGAGAAACGCTCATGCGTGTCTAGGTGTTTGATTCCATTGTTTGATGGCGCGACCCTTTCTATGGAATGGAAGGAAGCTATATGAAAAGCTCCCCAAAAACCGGACGCTGACGTAAGCTCTGTTTTGTTGTCTGCTGATCTGGACCTGTATTTGTGCCGCCCCATTTTGATTGAGGTGATAACTTGGACGCCAAACCTGGCAAACAATACGCTACACTTCGCGATGTCGCGCAGATGGCCGGGGTAGATATATCGACCGTTTCCAGGGTCTTGCAGCGCAAAGGCAGGGTTTCCGAGGAAACTCGCGCTCGGATCATGGCTGCGGCAGAAACGCTTGGCTATCGCGCCAATCCTGCCGCTCGCGCGCTAAAGACGGCGCGCTCCATGACCATCCTCATGGTGGTCCCTCAGATCGAAAACCCTATCTTTGCCTCGGCGATTCTGGGCGCCGAGGCCGAAGCGCGGCGTAGAGGATATGCTCTGGTCGTTGCCTATGACGGTGGCGGCAATGGAAGCGCGATCATCCGAGACGTGTCCAACGTCAACATNGCGTAGAGGATATGCTCTGGTCGTTGCCTATGACGGTGGCGGCAATGGAAGCGCGATCATCCGAGACGTGTCCAACGTCAACATGATCGAGGGCATCATCATAGCAAGTTTCGATGAAGACGACCGATTGCGCCAGACCTTGGCCAGCACAGGGCGTCCGTATGTCATATTGAACAGGTTCCTGTCTGGTGACTACAACTGCGTCGCGATCGATACACGAGTGGCTGCATACAAGGGCGTGCGCCATCTGATCGACCTGGGCCACCGGCGGATTGGCCATCTGGCGGGGCGGCTGGGCCGCTTCAACGGCGAGATGCGCCTGCAAGGTTGGTCCGATGCATTACGCGAGGCTGGCCTCGTGCCGCATGACGATCTGGTGGCCGAGGCCGGATACGATCCCGAGAAGGTGCCCGATGCAGTTGATCTGCTATTGGCCGCCGGGGTGACTGCAATTCACGCAGCCACTCTTTTGACGGGCGCTGCAGCAATCGCCCGCCTGCACGCGCTTGGCCGCAAGGTCCCGCAGGAGATATCTGTTGTCACCATGCATGACGATTTGCTGGCCCGTGTTGTGTATCCCGAGGTAACGACCGTTGGGCTGCCGACGCAGCGCATGGGCCGCGCGGCGGCCGAACGTCTTGTCCGTCTAATCGAGCAGGGAAATGACGGACCGACCGTTGTGCAGGAAAACATCCTGCTGCCGCCTGACGATCTGATTATCCGCGACTCGGCCACCGTACTGAATTCCTGACGAGAGCCTTGACAGGGTGCGGAAATTAGCGTGTCCTGCCGTGAACAAACGTTTGCGCAAATGTGATTTGCTCTTTGTGCCGCTAGAAGGATTACCCCATTGCCGACCGATGATCTCGCCTCCGCCCTGTCCAAAATTGTCGGTGCACAAAATGTTCTAAGCTCGGAAGACGAGCGCAAGGAATACTCTCACGACCGCCTGCCCTACGCCAATTTCCGCGCCCGTGCCGGCGCACTAGTCGGCACGTTGCCGGGTCAAGTCCTGCGCCCCGCAACAACAGAAGAGGTGGCGGGGATCGTCAAACTGGCGGCCAAGGCCGATCAGCCGGTCATCCCCTATGGCAGCGGCTCGGGCGTTCTGGGCGGAATCATTCCGCTGCAATCCGAGGTGATGATCGACATGCAGCGCATGGATCGGATCTTGGAAGTCGACACACAGAACAACCTGGTGACCGTTGAGGCGGGCATGAACGGCCAGGCATTCGAGGAGGCGCTGAACGCCAAAGGCTATACTTCGGGCCACCTGCCACAGTCTTTGACCATATCGACGGTGGGCGGCTGGGCGGCCTGCCGTGGGGGCGGTCAGGAGTCCAGCCGCTATGGCAAGATCGAGAATATCGTCGTCGGCCTCAAGGCCGTGCTGCCGGACGGTCAGATCATGGAGGTCCGCCCCTTGCCCAAGCGCGCGACCGGCCCCTCGATCCTCGATCTGATCGTCGGCAACGAGGGCACGCTGGCGATCATCACCGAGCTGACATTGCGGATCTGGAAACTGCCCGACGCCGAAGAGGTGATGGTTTTTGCGCTGCCCAACCGCGCGGCGGCACTCGATTTGGCGCGACAAATCATGCAGGAAGGGATGCATCCCCGGCTTGTGCGTCTTTACGATGAAAAGGAAAGCGCCGGACGCACTGAAGGAATTGCCGCCTTTGCGGATCGTCCCGTGATGGCGAATGTCGTTGTCTGCGGCGCGCCGTCGATCGTTAAGGCCGAGGCGGAAATCGTGCGCGGCTTTGCCAAGGATCTCGATGCGGTCGAGACCCAGACGCGCCCCTTCGACGAGTGGCGCGCCAAGCGTTACGTGTCGATCACCAAGCAGTGGCAGGAAAAGGGATATTTCAACGACACGATCGAGGTGACGGTGAACTGGTCGCAGGTCACCGCGCTATACGACACCATCGCAGCCGAGGTAAAAAAATTGCATCCTGATGCGCATTTTTCGGCCCATTGGAGCCATGTCTACCCCGAGGGGGTATGCCAGTACATGACGCTGCGCCTGCCACCGATGAATCAGGACGAAGCGCTACCGCTGCATGCGCAAATGTGGCAGATCGCCGAAGGCGAGACGCTGGCGCATGGCGGCTCAATCGCACATCACCATGGCAGCGGGCTCTTTCGCGGCGGTTGGATGGATGGCGAGCATGGCGTCGGCATGGACCTCTTGCGCAAGGTGAAGACCGCCATCGATCCGCAGAACATCTTCAACCCCGGCAAGCTGGGCTTTGCACCACGCGACGGCGCTATCGACCCATACCGCGATCGGTCCGGCAATGTCTGAAGATCTACTGCTGGGAATTGATCTGGGTGCAGGATCGCTGAAATCGACGGTAATCGCGGCGGATGGCCGGATCGTCGGCACGGCGTCACAGAACATCAACACCTCGGTGCCGCGCGCGGGCCATAGCGAGCAGAGCCCGGACATCTGGTGGGCGGCCGTCCTCACCACGCTGCGCCAGCTTTGGGACAGCGGCGTCGATCCCGCCGCGATCCGGGCAGTCTCGTTTACGGCGGGTGCGCATACTCAGGTACTGGAGGACGCCAAGGGCACTGTGCTGCGACCGGCGATCATGTGGAACGACCAGCGTTCCGGCGCAGAAGTCGATCGCGCGCGCGCCAGTGATGGCGACAGGATCCTGCATCTCTCTGGCAACCGCATCAGCGCAACATGGACCTTGCCCCAACTGATGTGGGTGCGCGCGCATGAGCCTGATATCCACAGCCAAATCCACCGAATCCGTCCTGCCAAGGATTGGTTGCGGCGACAGTTGGACGGCAGCGACGTGACTGACAATACCGATGCCTGGGGCCTGATGCTGAATGATGCGTCGGGCGGAGGCTGGTCTGATGCGCTTTGCGCGATGGCGGGCCTATCGGCGGAAGTCCTGCCCGCTATCGTCGGCTCGACTGACGTGACCGGCCGCGTGACCAAGGCCGCTGCCGACGCGACTGGACTCAAGGTGGGCACACAAGTTGTCTGCGGCACGTCCGACACCAATGCCGAGACTTTCTCAGCAGGCATGACGCGCCCCGGCATTGGCGCGCTCAAGCTGGCGACCGCAGGCACAGTCTCGACGCTCACCGCTGACCCTGTGTTTTCCGAGGATGTTATCCACTACCCCCACCTGGTGACCGGCCATTGCTATGCCATTCTGGGCACCAATTCCTGCGCATCGGCACATCGCTGGCTGCGCGATGCGATGTTTCCTGATCTGGGCTTTGACGGGATGGACGCGCGCGCAGCCGAGGCACCGGCGGGATGCGAGGGGCTGCTCTTTCACCCCTACCTGAATGGGGAGCGCAGCCCCTATTGGGATCCCGATCTGCGCGCCTCGTTCGTCGGGCTCGGCTTTGCCCATGGCGCACCGCATATTTGCCGGTCGGTTTACGAGGGCATCGCATTTACCTTGCGCGACTGCCTTGACGTGCTGCATGCGCGCGGCATGGGTTTTGACACCGCGCGCCTTGTCGGGGGCGGCACAAAAAGCGCGCTCTGGCGGCAGATCATCGCGGATGTCACCGGCCTGACGATCGAGGTTCCCGAGCAGGGCGACGCGTCCTTTGGCGCGGCCCTGATCGCGGGCATCGGCGCGGGCGTCTTTGCCGACACCGAGGATGCTGCGCGCCTCATCCATGTGCGCGAGACACTGCGGCCAAACAGCGAGGCGAAAGCGGTATATGACGCGGCTTTCTCCCGGTTTCGGGCGGTCAAGGAGGCGCTGACGCCCGCAAACCACGATATCGTCGCCGCCACGCGTGAGGCGACCGCATGAGCACCGTCAGCCTGCAGAAACTGCGCAAGACTTATGGGAAGATCGTTGCCGTCGAGGGCGTCGACCTGGAGATCGCCGAGGGCGAGCTGATCGTGCTTCTGGGCCCGTCGGGATGCGGCAAATCAACGACGCTGCGGATGGTTGCAGGGCTCGAGTCGATCACATCAGGCGCGTTGCAAATCGGTAACCGCGATGTAACCCGGCTAGAGCCGAAAGATCGCGACATCGCGATGGTTTTTCAGAATTACGCCCTTTATCCGCACAAGACGATCCGCGCCAACTTGGCGTTCGGCCTCAAGATGCGCGGGATGCCCAAGGACGAGGCGTCCCAGCGCGTTCAGGAGGCTGCCGAGATGCTGGACATCGTGCATCTGCTGGACCGCAAGCCCGGCCAGCTGTCGGGCGGGCAGATGCAGCGCGTGGCCCTCGGGCGCGCGCTGGTGCGCGATCCGGCTATCTTCCTTCTGGACGAGCCATTATCGAACCTCGATGCCAAGCTGCGCGCGCGGATGCGCGAAGAGATCGCGATGCTACAACGCCGGATCGGCAAGGCCATGCTTTACGTCACGCATGACCAGACCGAGGCGATGACCCTCGCCAACCGCATCGTCATCATGCGCGATGGCAAGGTGCAGCAGATCGGCTCGCCCCTCGAAGTGTATGACCGACCGGCCAATGCCTTTGTCGCAGGCTTCATCGGCTCACCCGAGATGAACATCATGGAGGGCGATATTTCCGGTGGCCAGCTGAATCTGGGCGGCGATGTCAGCTTCGCCGTGCCGCAAGGCGCGGTGCCGGGGCAGGTCACGGCGGGCATCCGGCCCGAGGCGCTGAGCCTCACCGATGGCGGCGTACCCTTTAGCGTGCAGGGGATCGAACAGCTGGGATCACAAACGCTGTTCATCGGGATGATGGGCGATCACCGGGTCCGGGCCATGACGGGACGGCGCGACGATATTTTCTTGGGCGACACGATCACGCTATCGGTTGAACCGTCCGCCATACACCTATTCGACCGCGAAAGCGGCGAACGGCGCGGTGCAGCCGGGGAGGGCTGAGATCGCGAAAGTCGTAACTGACGCGCGTTTTGCGCAATCTGGGAGGAATGAAATGATCAAGAGCACCAAGAGAAATCGCCTACTGACGCGCCGGCAAACGTTGCAGGGGATCGGCGGAGCCGGACTGGGTCTGGCTGTGTCCGGACTGGCGGCGCCCGCCGTCAGGGCACAGTCGAACCGCCCAATCCGCTTTTTGAACTGCGAGACGGGTAAGGACACACTGGCCTTCTTTTCAAAGGCGGCGCAGGAATATCAGGACAAGACCGGGATCGAGGTCGTCGTCGATTCCGTACCTCTGGGCGAGAGCTTTACCAAAATCACCAACGGTATCCGCTCCGGAACGCCCTATGACGTCGCCAATGTTGGCTTCATCGGTCACGTGCTGCTCTTGGCCGAGGAAGGCCATATCGTGCCACTCAACGAGCTGACAGACCAGCATGAATGGGGCAACAACATCCTCTTCCCGATCGACGGTCAGGTCTATTGGTATCCTTTCGACTACAACCTTGCGCTGATCTACTATCGCAAGGATCTCTACGACAGCCTGGGGCTCTCGATCCCGACCACTTGGGATGGGTTCGTGTCCAACTGCGAGGCGACGGTGGATGGCCGCCGCAAGGGCAGCCTGTTCCCCATCGGCTCGAACGGCGCGACCAACTGGATGTCTATGGGTTTCATGTGGGCAGAGGGCGTCGAGCTCTTCGACGACAACTGGAACGTCATTCTCGACAGTGACGAGATGCGCCCAAAGGCTGCGGCCTACCTGGACATGATGGCACGCCTTTATCCGACGATGCCACCGGGTTCGCTTCAGGCGAGTTACGCTGACGTGGTATCAAACCTAGTAGCCGGCACCGTCACACACGGCGCCTATGCCGGCCGCGTGCTGGAGGCTGCGGACCGCGACAATCCCGACCTGGCCGCGAACCTTGACGTGATGCCCTATATGGACAGCAATGGATCGCAGACGGCCGTCAATCATGGATATGACGGATGGGTCGTTCTGGACACGGACAATACGGATCCTGCGATGGATTTCATGCGTTGGCTGACCGGAGAGCGGTTTGTCGATTTCCTGCACACCGCGCCCGTCCACTTCCAGCCTGCGCGTCTGGATCTTTATGATAACGACCGCTGGCGTGACAATGAATTGATCCGCAAATACGGCGGCATTGTCGAAAAGATGCAGAGCCTGATCACCGACGACTCCGTGGTGCTGACTTCCATCGACACCCAAGGGCCTGCGGTCGATGTGCGGCCCGGCAAGGTGTTCGAATCCTTCGCCCTGCCCGAGATGCTGCAAAACAGGATCCTCAACGACATGGATGCGACCGAGGCCGTGTCGATGGCCGCGGAGGCGATACGCAAGTCGATCGCATAATCGCGCCTAACCATTCTGCGGGGGCGCCCTACGGCGGCCCCGCATACCCTTATCAGGAGTTTGCGAATGTCCCGCTGGCTGCTTCCCGGTTTTCTGGCCGTGGGCGTGATTGCGACGATGGTCCTTATCGTCGGACCGGCGATTTATGCCGTCTCGCTAAGTTTCTATGATCTGCCATCCCTCACCGCTGATCCCGTGTGGGTCGGCTTCGCAAAATATGCCGAGCTTCTGGCGAGTGCGGAGTTCTGGAACGCACTCTGGAACGGCGTTTTCTACGCGGGCTTGTCGATCGTGTTGCAAGTCGTGCTAGGCATCGGCTTTGCGCTTTTGCTCAATCAGAAATTCCGCGGGCGCGCCGTGCTGCGCGGCCTCGCTTTCCTCCCCTATCTGCTGCCCACGGTGATCGCGGTGCTGACCTTCAAATGGATGGTCGACGGATCGCTCGGCATCGTCTCGATCATGATGGACGAGATGGGCCTGCCCCCGATCTACTGGTTCGAGACCGAACGCATGGCCATGTTTTCGGTGATCCTGATTTCTGTCTGGCTCTGGACGCCCTTCGTCACTACCACCTTTCTGGCGGGCCTTCAGACCGTGCCGACCCAGTTATACGAGGCCGCGCGGATTGATGGGGCTGGCCCGATCCGGCAGTTCTGGCACATCACGCTCCCATCGCTCCGCCCGATCCTGACGGTCATCATCCTTCTGCGCGGTGTGTGGATGTTCAACAAATTCGACGTGATCTGGCTGACCACCGGGGGCGGCCCGCTCGGCGCGACAGAGCATTTGCCGGTGCTCTCCTACCGCCAGGCCTTTGCGCTTTACGACATTGGAAGCGGCGCGGCCGTGGCCACGCTATCTTTCGTGGTGCTGATGGTCGCCGTCACCTTGTATTTCCGCTTTTTCCCCATGGAGACAGGCAAATGAGCACGGCAATCGGCCCCCGACCCATCATCGGGCGAGTGGCAATCTATGCTGCGGCGATCATCCTCGCGGTTTACAGCGCTTTTCCGATCTACTGGATGATTACTTCATCGCTGCGCCCAACGCAGGAGCTGTTGCTGAACCCGACGCTGGTGCCACGCAGTTTCACTCTGGAATATTACTACTCCCTGCTGGCGCAGACAGATTATCCCCGCCAGTTCCTGAACAGCCTGATCGTTGCGCTTGCCACAGTCGCGCTGACGATGGTGCTGTCAATCATGATCGCCTATGGCGTGACGCGCCAGCGGATCCGGGGCAAGCAGTTCATCATCATCGGCATGCTCTACGCTTACATGTTCCCGCCCTTGCTACTGGCGATCCCGCTGTACTCGATGTTCACCTATATCGGCCTCAACGACACACTGTTGTCGCTGGTCATCTCGCACCTGACGATCACCATGCCCTTGGGTGTGTGGTTCCTCTGGGGGTTTTTCAAGACGATGCCCTTCGAGCTGGAGGAGGCGGCGATGGTCGATGGCTGCACCCGGCTGGGCGCGTTTCTGCGCGTTGTTCTGCCCCTGTCGGTTCCCGGTCTCGTGACTGTGGCTATCTTTGCGTTCTTGCTGTCGTGGACCGACTACACATTTGCACTTGTCATGATCGGGTCCGACGCGAACAAGACGGTGCCTTTGGGCCTTGCCTCGATGATCGGCGCGTTCGACCTGCGTTGGGGCGACATCATGGCCGGATCGACCCTGATCGCCCTGCCCCTCTTTGCAGCCTTCGTGATGCTGTCGCGCTACTTCGTCCAAGGGCTAACGGCAGGCGCGGTGAAAGGATGACTGCCATGCGCATACTGGGCGCGCCGCAGCGTTACATTCAGGGTGCGGGCGCAATTGGGCGCTTGGCCGAGGAAATCGCGATCGCCGGGGGCGGGCCGGTTGCCATCGTAATCGATCCCGTAGCGCAGGATCTCTTGGGCGACGTGCTGGCGCGGGACCTGGCGCAGGCACGGCTCTTGGCGTTCGGCGGGGAATGCACGGCGGCTGAAATCTCAGCCCGCGCGGCCGAGCTGGGTGATGCGCGGCTAGTCGTCGGGATCGGCGGCGGCAAGGCGATCGACACCGCCAAGGGCGCAGCGATCGAGCGGGATCTGCCCGTCGCGATCGTGCCGACCATTGCCTCTAACGACAGCCCGACTAGCCATATCGCGGTGATCTATACCGAGGATCACGCCGTCTCCGAAGTGCGCCGGATGCGCGTGAACCCGGCCTTCGTGCTGGTCGATACCGCTATCATCGCAGGCGCGCCGCGCCGCTTTCTGGCCGCGGGGATAGGCGATGCCATGTCCAAGCCCTACGAGTTGGCAGGCGCCCTTGCCGGGGGTGGACTCAACTTCTTCGGCGGCTCGCCGACAGAACTGACCCGCGCCATCGTCGGGCACGCACGCGACATCCTTCTTGAGGATGGCGAGGCCGCGATGCAGGCCACTACGCCAGATGAAGGCTTCGAGCGCGTAGTCGAGGCGTCGATACTGCTCAGCGGACTTGCGTTTGAAAGCGGCGGGCTGTCGATCGCGCATTCGCTGGTACGCGGCCTCTCGGCAATGCCGCAACTGGCCGGACTTCTGCATGGCGAGATGGTCGCGCTCGGCACGCTGACGCAGTTGGCAGCGGGACAGGGTAGCACCGATGAGATCGCCGAGCTGGCCGGGTTTTTCGAACGCATTGGCCTGCCGACTAACTTCGGCGCGTTCGGCGTGACGGACCCTGCGGATTTCCGGCGGATGGCCGAGATTTCACTCACCGCGCCCTACGCAAGTAACTATGAAAGGCCGCTGAGTGCGGACGATCTGGTGATGGCGATGCGCGCGCTAGACGGGAAAGGCTGAGCCATGAAGCACGGACGAAATGCAATTGTCACTGGCGGCGGCACCGGAATAGGCCTTGCCACCACACGCCTTTTGGCTACGCGCGGCTGGCAGATCACCGCGCTCGGACTGGAGAAGGATGCCGATTTTCCTGATGATGCCCGTTTTGCCGAATGCGACGTAAGCCATCCCGAGGATCTGGCTAGCGCTTTGGAAGGCGTAGATCAGTTATCGGGCCTCGTCACCTGCGCCGGAATCATCCGGTTCGACCGCGAGTGGGAGCCGGAGGTATTCGAGCAGGTGATGTCGGTCAATGTCACCGGCGTTCTCAACGCTGCCAAGGCGGCGCTTCCAGCACTCGAGGCCGCCGGCGGTGCGGTGGTCAACATCGCCTCAATGTGGAGCTGGTTCGGCAATCCCGTCTCGCCCGCCTACGGCACAAGTAAAGGGGCGGTCGCGGCGCTGACCCGCTCGCTCGCCGTGTCATGGGGTGCGCGGGGTGTGCGCGTCAACGCGGTCGCGCCCGGCTGGGTTGAAACGCGCATCTCCGACGGTGCGCGCTCGGACCCGGCGCGCAAGGCGCGCATCGATGCCCGCATTCCGATGGGCCGCTGGGCGCAGACGGATGAGATCGCTAAGGTTGTCGCCTTTCTTCTCTCGGAGGACGCCAGCTATGTTCACGGCGCCATTCTGCCGGTAGATGGTGGCTATCTGTCGGCCTGACTGGCTGGAAATGGCCTGAGAAACGCTCTCTGCAGATAAATCGCCCAATAGTCTTCTGCGCTGCTTTCAGCAGCTTGGTCAAAACGATGCTCGGGCTGAATTGGAATTAGTTCTACCTGATTTGCGCATCTCGAACCAATGCCGCCATACGGTAAAAGCCATGGGCCATCTTGGAGTAGGGCGTGCTGATAAAGAAGACGAGTACCGCACCGAGATGGATTGCGAGCAGCCCGGGGACGAAGCTCGTTCCGGTGGCCGCGTAGAGCAAGAGGCCAGTCACCCCAGTCAAGGCCAATAGCATTACGAAAGCCATCTCGGCGCCCAGAGCGCTGCTGGCACCGAGCTCGGGGTCTGCCTTCAGCTTGAGATAGATCAGCATCGCAGAGCCCAGAGTGAGCAGAATGCCGCCAGGCACTCCCAGCAACTTCGGCAGGGAAAACAGCCCATAGGGCGCTTCCATACCAAATCCGTAATGCAGTATCGTGCCGCTGGACGTCGACGCAAAGCAAAGCAAGAAGCCCCACATCACCGCCTGGTGCGCATAACGCCGCGTGTTCGAGAAACGATCCTCATCCTCGAAATTACAACCCTGATCCTGCCCCCCTGAGAGGTTGCGCATCGTGGCAGCGCTTTGCGCCGCAGCCACAAGATGCTTCCACCGTACCCGCGCGCCGCCGACCTCACGCCAGTATCGCCTGAGGCCGATCCCGACCGCCGCGAGCGGCAGCACGAAAGCGGGCAGGAAGATTGCAACCATCGTGCCGTGAGACAGCACGGAATAGAAGCCCTCGCCGCTGGCCGGAGTGAGGTTTGCTGCGATCCAGAAAAGACATGCGATGCCCAGAACCAGCGCACATGCCATTGCCACGCCTGAGCGTTGAAAGAGCCGCGCAGGGGCGGCGGGCCAGGCAAAACGCTCCCACGATTCCTGCCGGGCCTCGGCCAGCGCGGCGGGCAGGTTAAGCCCGAATTCATGGGGCTCTATGTATTGACAGGCGTAATAGCATCCCCGGCAGTTGTGGCACAGATTGGCAAGCTGCGTCAGGTCGCCCGAGGCAAAGCTGCGCTCCTTGAACATCGCGGGAAAGACTGCGCAATAGCCCTCGCAATAGCGGCAGGCATTGCAGATCTCGACTTGGCGCGCGGCTTCGGCCAGCTTGGGTGTGTCATAAGGCATGGGATGCCGCCTCTTGTCCTGCGATGCGTCCGAAGACCGTACCGATGGTCATGCCAAAACCGGCGAGGTAGCCTTGGCCAAGGATCGACCCGGCCATGATTTCGCCAGCGGCCCAGATGTTGGCATAAGGCCCGTCGGGGCCATGCACGCGCGCGGTGTCGTCCACCTTTAGCCCGAGATAGGTAAAGGTGACCCCTGGCCGGAGGCTATAGCCATAGAACGGCGGCTCGGTGATCGGGCGAGCCCAGTTGGTCTTGGCGGGGCTGAGCCCATCGGTTGCGAGCCCGTCGAGCTCGGTGGGGTGAAAGGCGCCAGAGCTGTCGATGGGACAGGCGGCGTTGAAGGCGTCGATTGTGCTCGTCAAATTGCCCACAGGCAGGTCCATTAGCTCGGCCAGTTCCCCGATTGTGTCCGCCTTGATCGGAGGGAAGACAGAGGGCATGAAGAGGTTGAGCGATTTGGAGTCGATGATCGAATATCCGACCTGATCAGGCTGGGCTGCGACAAGGCGCCCCCAGATTGCGTAGCGCTTGGGCCAGACATCCTCGCCCTCGTCGTAGAACCTCTCGCCATTTTTGTTGACCACGACCGAGAAAGGCACGCAGTCCAGCCGCGTGACGATGCCCCCATCGAATTTCGGAGCGCGCCCATCGATGGCGACGGCATGGCACTGGGTCGGATCTCCGACGCTTTCAGCGCCTTGGTCCAACATATCCTTGAGAACGACACCGCGATTATAGGGCGTGCCCCGGATGAGGAAGTTGCGCGCGGATGACCCCCACGCGCGGGCAAGCCAGTCGAGATCGCCTTGAAAGCCGCCCGATGCGAGCACGATGGCACGGCTTTGCAAGGTGGTTGTCCGTTCGCCTTGGCGCATGTCGACACCCGTCACCTCTGCGCCGTCAATATGCAGATGGGTGACCTCGGTGTCATACATTATGGTGACGCCTAGCGACTCGGCGGTCCGATAATAGGCATTGACCAAGGCCTTGCCGCCCCCGAGGAAAAACGCGTTCGTGCGGCTGAGGGACAAGGTCCCCGACAGGGACGGCTGAAAACGCACCCCATGTGCCTCCATCCAGGGCAGGCAGTCCTCGGAGTTGCGGATACACATTCGGGCGAGATGTTCGTCGGTTTTGCCTTTGACCACGCGCATCAGGTCGTCGAAATACTCGTCCTCGCCATAGCGGTCTGTCAGAACAGAAAGCGGCCCCTCATGCATGCAGCGAAAGTTGCGGGTGTGGCGCGAGTTGCCGCCGCGATAGACCTTGGGCGCGCTTTCCAGAAGGATCACACTGCATCCCTTTTCAGCCGCCTCGATGGCGGCGCAAAGGGCGGCATTGCCGCCGCCGACAACGATCAGGTCGTAAGGATCAGAGCTCATGGGTATCGGCGTCCATCGTTCTTGCATCGCGAAGCTGGCGCAATCTTGCGGCATGCGCGCCTTGGATGTGCAGGCGCATGGCACGCTCGGCCTCGTCTTCGTCGCGTGACCGAAGCGCCGCGATGATCGCGGCATGTTCCTTCCCGGCTTGTTCAGCCCGCTCCGACTGCTCCATTGTCGAGCGGCCGAGGATCAGCAGGGTCTTCTGAACCGACTGGACCGCGCGCAGAAGAAAGCGATTGCGCGCGGCGTCCAGAATGGCGGCGTGAAAATTCTGGTTCTGGCGGTATCGCTCCTCGGAGTTTCGCGCCGCGCTCATCGCGGCCTGGATCGCCTCTATTTCGCTCAGCTCGACCTCCGAGGCGGCACGGGCGGCAAAGCGGGCCGCGGTGCTTTCGAGCACGGCGCGCATGTCATAAAGCTCGGAGATTTCCGAGTGGTCGAGCGTTCGGATTGTGGCGCCCAAGCGGGGGATGTGCATTACGAGGCCATCCGCCTCGAGCTGCCTGATCGCCTCGCGGATCGGAGTGCGGGACATGCCGAAACGCGCGGCCAGATCCACCTCGGTCAGGCGGTCTCCGGGCAGCAGATCGCCTGCGCGGATGTCATGGACGATCTGCTGATAGGCGTCCTGTCCGGGCGGCAGGTCCGTGCGCGGTGTGCTGCTCTTGGTCGTCGATGTTTGATTGGAGATGGGTTTTGCGCTTGCCACGATCTCAGGCTCCCCTTGCATGGCTCTTGAATACGGAGGTATGCAACTGGATGCAACACTGGAGTGACCGAATGATTGGCGTCTTCACATCAGCAGTCAGCCGCGAGCGACTTTGGACACTTGGGGTCGCCGCTGCCGGAACGCTGGTCGCGTGGGTTCTGAGTTTGCCGCTTCCCTTTCTCTTCGGCCCTCTCGGGGCGTGCCTTGTAACGGCGATGGCGGGCATGCGTCTCAGGGCGTTTGGTCAGGTGTCAATTGCGGCCCGCACGATCCTCGGGGTGGCGGTGGGGGCATCGATCACTCCGGCCCTCATCGGGACCCTGCCGCAGATGGCCGCATCGATCGCGCTCATCCCCCTCTACATCGCCGTCATCGCCCTTGTCGGCGTGCCCTTCTTTCATCGGGTTTGCGGCTTCGACAAGGCAACGGCCTGGTATGCGGCGATGCCAGGTGGCTTACAGGACATGGTGATTTTCGGAACCGAGGCCGGGGGCGATCCGCGTGCGCTGTCGCTGATCCATGCAACCCGGGTTTTGGTCGTGGTGTCGATCGCGCCCGTCATCCTGACATTCGGGATGGGGGCGAGCCTCTCGAGCCCGATGGGGCCGCCGGCCAGCGATCTGCCGGTGATCGAAATTGTGCTGATGGCGCTGGCGGCCCTGATCGGCTGGAAGGGCGGCGAGCGGATAGGTCTTTTCGGCGCGTCCATCCTCGGCCCCATGATCATGACCGGTGCCCTGTCCCTGACCGGCCTGATCCACACGCGCCCTCCGGCCGAAGCGATCCTCTTTGCCCAGTTCATGATCGGCATTTCGATTGGCGTCGGCTATGTCGGTATCACCTTCGTGGAGTTTCGCAAAGTTGTGCTGTCCGGTATGGCCTTCGTGCTGGTTCTCGCGGCGTTGGCAGCCTTTTTCACCGAGATCGTTGTCATCTTCGGACTGGCCCCGCCGATGGAGGGATTTCTGGCCTTCGCTCCGGGTGGCCAGGCCGAGATGACGGTTTTGGCAATCGTGGCCGGCGCCGATCTGGGTTACGTGATCGTCCACCACCTGTTGCGGATGTTCCTTGTCATCACCTGCGCGCCTCTTGCCGCAAAGATGCTGTTTTCATTAAATAAAAAGTAGTGCGAGTAGCGCTGTCCAAACCTTTCCCCGATCATTCGGGCGCGAGCTGCCGCAGCCATGCCACCCAAGTTTCGAACCGAAAAGGGTGTTGACACTAAAAAAATCATAATCCTATGATGGTAAAGTCATAACGGCATAATGAACCTTTTTCCGGTCTGGAATGAAGGCGTTTCACTGAATTCTGGACGGGTTGAACTGATGGCGACGGCATTGAACACCAAATCTCATGCGGCGGCGCCGGAAGGCGTCTCTGACCTGCTCTCGGCGGCGGCAACGCGGCTCAAGCCCTCGGCGACGAACACGACCTCGCAGAAGGCGCGCGATCTCAAGGCGCAGGGCCGCGACATCGTTGCGCTCAGCGCGGGTGAGCCGGATTTCGCCACGCCCGAGAACGTCATCGCCGCCGCCATCGATGCGATGAAGGCCGGGCATACGAAATATGCGCCCGTGGCCGGCATCCCAGAGCTGAAACAGGCCGTGCGGGGCAAGTTCAGCACCGAGAACGGACTGGACTACGCGGATGACGAGGTGATGGTTTCAACCGGTGGCAAGCAGGTTATCGCGAACGCCATGATGGCCACCATCGATGAGGGCGACGAGGTCATCATTCCGGCGCCCTACTGGGTATCCTATCCCGAGCTGGTCTCGTTCTGCGGCGGCACGCCGGTGGTGGTGCAGGCCGAGGCAACCACGGGATTTCTGCTGACCGCCGAGGATCTGGAGGCCGCAATCACGCCGCGAACGAAATGGGTGATCCTCAACTCGCCCTGCAACCCCTCAGGCGCCGTTTACTCGCGAGATGCGCTTGAGCGGATCGCCGGGGTTCTGGAGCGCCATCCGCGCATCCACGTGCTGAGCGACGATATCTATGAGCACCTGATCTATTCCGACACCGCGTTTTCGACGCTGGCCGAGGTTGCGCCGCAAATGAAGGACCGCGTTCTGACGATGAACGGCGTCTCCAAGGCGTATGCGATGACGGGCTGGCGCATCGGCTATTGCGGTGGTCCTGCGCATCTCATCAAGGCCATGTCCAAGATCCAGGGGCAGACGACCTCGGGCGCGAATTCCATCGCGCAATGGGCGGCGGTCGCCGCTCTGACGGGGCCACAGGATTTCCTGGCCGAACGCCGAGCGTCGTTCCGCGCGCGGCGCGATCTGGTGGTTGGGATGCTGCGTGAGGCGAAGGGGCTGGAATGCCTCGTGCCCGATGGCGCCTTCTACGTCTATCCTGGCTGCGCCGGCACATTCGGCAAGACGACAAAAGGCGGCCGCAAGATCGGGAGCGATCAGGAGTTCTCCGAGGCGCTGCTGGAAGAAGAGGGGGTTGCCGTCGTTTACGGCGCGGCCTTCGGTTTGCCAGGGCATTTCCGGGTCTCCTATGCCTCCTCCGAGGCGCAGCTTCGGGATGCCTGCATGCGCATCACGACGTTCTGCAACGGTTTGAGCTGAGGAGCGCCGCAAGATGATTGGATTTCACGTTCACGCACATCCCGGCCGCGTCTCGCCCGAGCTGGTCGAGGCTTTCAGAGCACTCCCAGTCGCCAATGTCTCGGACGTGATGAGCCGGCTATCCGGCGGCGGGCCGCTCCTTCAAGCGCGACATGGCGGCGGCGTGCTTGCCGGGCCGGCTGTGACGGTCAAGACGCGGGCCGGCGACAATCTCATGATCCACAAGGCCATAGACGTTGCCGAGCCAGGTGATGTCATCGTGGTTGATGCGGATGGCGACGTAACCAATGCCGTCGTTGGCGAGTTGATGGTCGCCCATGCGCGCTATCGCGGCATCGCGGGCATGGTGATTTACGGTGCGATCCGCGACGCCGGAGCCATTCGGGCAGGCGATTTTCCGGTCTTCTCGACCGGCATCAGTCACCGCGGCCCCTACAAAGACGGGCCGGGCACCGTGAACGCGCAGATTGCGCTCAGCGGTATGATCGTTGCCGCAGGCGATCTGATCCTCGGGGATGAAGATGGCGTCGTTGCCATTCCCCGCGCCGAGGCGAATGCCATCCATGAGGCGGCGGTCAAGAAGGCCGCGGCTGAAGACAAGCAGATGCAGCAGACCCTGGTCGGCGGGATGGACCGATCCTGGGTCGACAGAACGCTGAAAGAGAAAGGCTGCATCGTAGAGATCGACTCCTAAGAACCACAAACAACAGGAAGGTAAAAAAATGCAAAAATCAGTTATCCTTGCCGCCGCTCTTGCGCTGGCACCGGGTGTCGCGCTGGCCGACTGGCCGGGCGACAAGCCAATCACCCTCGTCGTCGGATACTCGGCTGGCGGCGGCACCGATATTCTCGCGCGCACCATGGCGCCTTTCCTCGAGAAATACATCGAGGGTGCCAGCTTCGTTGTGGTCAACAAGCCGGGGCCTGGCGGTGAGTACGGCTTTACCGAAACGGCCAATGCCGATCCTGATGGCTACACTATCGGCTTTATGAACGCGCCTGCCTTCATCACGCTGCCCTACGAGCGCGAGACCCGCTACAGCTTCGACAGCTTCGCGCCAATCGCCAACCTGGTGACCGATCCCGCGACACTGAGCGTGCCGGGCGACAGCACGATCGGCTCGCTCGATGATTTCGTTGCCGAGGCGAAGGAAGCGCCCAGTGCGCTGACCATCGGCCATCAGGGCTATGGCGGCTCGATGCATTTGAGCCTCGAGGGCTTCCTCGACATGACCGAGACCGAAGTCACGCAGGTTCCCTTCCCGGGCATCCCGCCGGCGGCGACCGCGCTTCTGGGCGGTCACATCGCTGGTCTCGTCGTCGGTGCGGGCGAGGCGTCGGGCATTGGCTCGGAAGACAAGCCGATCAAGATCCTCGGGGTCATGTCGCGCGAGCGGCTTGAGCTCTTCCCCGACATTCCGACCTTCGCGGAGCAAGGCTACCAGATCTATAGCGGCTCGGATCGCGGCTTCGCGGCACCCAAGGGCACCCCGGATGAGATCGTGTCGAAGATCGGCGAGGCCATCGAGAAGACCCTCGAGGATCCCGAGTTCCTGAAGGCGGCGGAAGAGCAGAGCCTGCCGCTGAACTACATGAACAAGGCTGAATACACCGAGTATCTCTCTGAGGTGAACACCCGGATCGGCAAGCTCTGGGAAACCAACCCGTGGCGGTAATCCGGTCATGACCGACCGCCATACCAACAGCCCCTCGGAGATCGTCTCCGGGGGGCGCGAAGGCCTTAGAGATCAGGTCTCGGCTGCCATTCTCATGTGTATTGTCGCCGTGTTCTGGTGGGATGCGAACGCGATCAGTGCCTTCGAGGCGCAGATGTACCCACGTCTCGTGCTGACCGTGCTCGCCGTTCTGGCCGTGCTTTTGTTCCTGCGGGGCTTCAAGCTCGGCAGCAAGGTCGCGGATCAACCCGTTGTCTCGTCCTGGACCGCGTTCCTCGCGTTTCTGGTGCCGACCATCCTCTACGCGGTGGCCGTCGGAAAGATCGGCTTTTTCACCTCCAGCATCGTCTACATACCACTTGTCGCGTATCTGATCGGGCTGCGCAGCCATTGGCTGAATGCGCTCGTGTCATTCGTGTTTCTCTTGGCGACATGGCTGGTCTTCGTTGCGCTTTTCGCGCGCCCCCTTCCGCAAGAAATTTTCTGGGGCTAGCTCATGTCCATCATCGACATTCTCTTTGCTGCCATTCGCGAAATTCTGATGTGGCAGAACCTGGCCGCAATGGGCGTCGGCGTCGTGGGCGGGATCCTGATTGGCGCGCTGCCGGGGCTCACGGCGACGATGGGCATCGCCATTCTCATCCCGCTGACCTTCACGATGGAGCCGATGGTGGCGTTGGGTATGGTCGCCGGCATCTATAATGGCGGCATCTACGGCGGTGCGATTCCGGCCATTCTGCTGGGTATTCCTGGCACATCCTCGTCTATTCCGACGACATTCGACGGCGTTCCGCTGGCCAAACGGGGCGAGGCGGGTAACGCGCTTCGCATATCGGCCTGGTCGTCTGCGGTGGGTGGCGTGGCCAGCGGGTTCTCACTCCTGCTGCTGGCACCGCCGCTGGCGACCGTCACGCTTCTCTTTGGACCGGCCGAGTATTTCTGGGTCGCCCTTTTCGGCATGTGCAGCATCGCGATCCTGTTGGGCGCGGACCCGCTCAAGGGTCTGATCTCCAGCGGTCTCGGCCTGCTGATCGGCACGATCGGCATCGACAGCGTCTCGGGGCACGAGCGCTTCACGCTCGACATCTATTACCTAACCGGCGGTTTCAACTTCATCGTCCTGCTCGCCGGTCTATACGGCCTGCCGCCCGCCATCGACCTCGCGCAGACCGCGATCTCCCAGCAAATCGACGCGGCCCGGACGGCCATCAAAGAATCCGAACACCGCTTTACGGACTGGCCGAGCCTTTTTCCAACTTGGGCGCGCTCCTCGATGATTGGCATCGTCATCGGCATTCTGCCCGGCGTGGGCGGCACGATGGCCGCGTTCCTGAGCTATAACGAGACCAAGCGCGCCGACAAGGATCCCGAAAGCTTCGGCAAGGGCAACTATAAGGGTGTTGCCGCCTCGGAATGCGGCAACAACGCTGATAATGCTTCTGCGCTCATCCCGACGCTGACACTCGGCGTGCCGGGCAATGCCGTCGCAGCGGTCATCATGGGCGCGTTCCTCGTTCATGGACTTCAGCCTGGGCCGGGTCTCTTCCGGTCTGAGCCGGTGCTGGTATATGCCTTCATCCTGCAGATGATCCTCACGGCAGCCATTCTGCCGCTCCTTGGCGGCACGATCGCGGTGCGCGTCTTTGCTCCGGTGCTACGCCTCCCGCAATCGCTGATCGCGCCCATCGTGGTCAGCCTCTCGGTGATCGGTGTCTATTCTATTCAGAACAGCGTGTTTGATATCTACGCACTCATCGGCTTCGGTCTGTTGGGATACATCCTGCAGCGCACCGGGTTCCCGCTGGCACCGATCGTGCTGGGCGTCATCCTTGGCCCGATGGCTGAGCAGCAACTGCGCCTTGCGCTTATCATTTCTCGCGGGGATGTTCTGTCAATTGCCAGCAGCACGGTGTCGATGATCCTTATCGCCCTAATCGCGCTCGTGCTCCTGCTGCCAGTGGTTCGGATGCTGATGGGCCGTCGGGCCCGAATCGACCCGAAACTGAAATAATGACCACAATTACGCACACGCAGGAGGACAACATGCAGGTACATGAACGGCTCGCGCAAATAGTTGCGCAGGAGGGGGTGTCATGCCATTTCACGCTTCTGGGCGATGCCAACATGTATTTCGCCGACAGTCTCGATGCGCTTGGTGTCGAGTCGATCCATGTTCGTCACGAGCATTGTGCCTGCTCGATGGCGATGTCCTACGCGCGTGCCACCGGCGATCTGGGCTTTTGCTCGGTGACCTGCGGGCCGGGTGTCACGCAGCTTGCCACTGCCTTGCCGGCGGCGGTGCGGGCCTCGATTCCGATGGTGATCTTTGCGGGGGAAAGCCCGCTAGGCAAAGCGTGGTACAATCAGCAGCTCGATCAGGCGCCGGTCGTCCGTGCTCTAGGTGCGGACTACATACCCATACACACTCAGGGGCAGATGGCGGGCAAGCTGCGCGAGGCGTTCCTATCGGCGCGCCTGCATCAGAAGCCAGTCGTCGTCGGAATTCCCATGGACCTTCAGCACCAAGAATGGACGGGATCTGAGGAGTATGTTCCCTCGCAGCAGGTCATGCCGAAATCCGCTCGGCTGCATCCTGCCCCCGAGGCCGTAATCGAGGCCGCCGACCTTGTCGCGGCCGCCCAAAAAATCGTGCTGATTGCCGGAAAGGGCGCGATGCGCGCGGGCGCGTCCGAAGCATGCGCGGCGCTGGCCGACCAGTGCGGCGCGCTTCTGGCGACCACGCTTCCCGTGCGGGGCCTTTTCTTGGACCATCCCTTCGATCTGAATGTTGCTGGCGGTTTCTCATCGCCCTTGGCGCGTGAGCTTTTCGCCGAGGCGGATCTGATCATCGCGGTAGGCGCAAGCCTGACACAGCACATGCGGGACGCGGGAAAGCTCTTTGGCGCAGCCAAGGTGCTGCAGATTGATATTGCGCCGAAAGGGATTAATCAGGGCGCCGTCGTCGCGGATCATGTTTTGCAGGGCGATGCCAGGGTGGCTGTGCAGAAACTCAGCGAGACGCTGGAGGAGCGCGGCGTGAGCCCGTCCAACTGGCGCAACGCCGCCCTGCACGAGCGGATTTCGAACACCCCCGGCGACGACGCCGAATTCCCAAATGATGGCTATCTCGATCCCAGGGATGTCATAGCGGGCCTTCAGGACGTGCTGCCCAAACACTGGGAAATGGTCAATTCTTCTGGCCATTGCTCATATTTCTCGGCACAGATGCGCGGCTGGCAAGCGCGGAATTTCCACGTGATCCGTGAATTCGGCGCGATTGGTAATGGCCTCTCCTACGCCATCGGCGTGGCGGCTGCGTGCCGCGACAATACGGTTGTCCTCATCGACGGGGATGGCAGTCTGCTGATGCACGCGCAGGAGCTGGAGACTATCCGTCGCCACGGGTTCAAACTCCTGATTTGCATCCTCAATGATGGCGCCTACGGATCCGAGATTCACAAATTGCGCAGCGAAGGGCTGCGTGATGGCGGCGCGGTGCATGGTCGGGGAGATCTGGGCGCGGTCGCGCGGGGCTTTGGACTTGGAGGCAAGGTTTTCACTGAACTTTCGACCCTCGGCAGCGATCTCGAGGCTTTTGACAAGGGCACGACCAGCGCGCTTTGGGACTTCCACGTCAGCGATCTGGTCACCTCGCCAATCATGCGCCAAAACCATCCAGACAAGCGGCATGGCTAAGTCATGCCTAACGCCACCGTCAGGCGCCTTGAGAGAATCCCAGCATCATCGAAAGGCGATGCACCTTCGCCGCGATATGGTCGAGGTTGTCGGGGCTTTCGGCATCGAACCGTCCAATCGGCCCGGATACGGCGATCACGCCCACCAAAGTGCTATTGCGGTCGAACACCGGAACGGACACCGACGAGGTCAATGGGTCATAGGCGCCTACCGAAAACCGCGCCAGCTCCGAGGGCCGCGCCAATCCTTGTGGCGCACCATCCGCGTAGTCACGCAGAACCTGGCTGATCGAGGTGGTGTCCATCGGTATCAGCACGCCGACCTTGCGGTTGACCCGCAGAGATTGCGGCGAGTCTACGCCCATCAGGCACATGCGGTTCGCGCCTTCTCGAACGTAGAAGAAGACGCTTTCGCCGGTCGCATCCCGCAATTGCGTCATCGTGGCTTCGATCAATTCGCGCTGGTCGAGAGAATTCTCGAAGGCGCGGCCCAGTTGAAATGCTTTTACCGAGAGCTGATATCTGCCGTCAGGCAGCTTGCGCACATAGGACAGCTTCTCGAAGGAGATCATGTAGCGCAGGATGACGCTCTTGAACAATCCGGTCGCATCGGCCAGATCGCTCAGCGTCAGCGGGCGGTGTTCGGCCGCAAATGCATCGAGAATGCGCAAGGACCGCTCGGCGGCGGCCACGGGCCTTTCGACCCCTTCTGTATCCGGGCTTTTGGCCATGATGATGGTCGCTCCAAATTCGTCATCTTGTTCGGTCAAGCTCGTATAATAGTGTTATAGTTTTGTCACCTACATTGAGCGCACCGCATGCGGCGGACTGAATGCGTGCCACTCTCGGACATGAAAGGCATGGACGTGGATCATCCCAGAACGATGGCAGAAAAACTGCTCGGCCGCGCCACGAACAAGTACGTGCGCGCCGGAGATATCGCCGTTTGCACACCGAGCCACGCAATGGGTACAGATGGCTCGATTCCCATGGCGATCGACTACCTAGCCAAAATGGGCCGCGAGACTGTCGCCGATGCCGCGCAACTGCTCTTTGCCATGGATCACTATGGCATAAGCTCGGGGCCGAATGCGCTGGCGCTTCAGGCGAAGGCGCGCAAATTCGCGCATGAGAACGGTATTCGCCTCTTCGACGTCGGCGACGGGATCGGGCATCAGCTCCTTATCGAGGAGGGGATCGCCGCACCGGGGCGGCTCGTGGTCGGCGCGGATTCGCATGCGACCTCCTATGGCGCGCTGAATTGCTTCGGCACCGGGATAGGATCGTCGGACCTGGCAGGTGTGATGTTCTGCGGGCAGATGTGGCTGGAGGTTCCCAAGACAATTCATGTGCATCTGACGGGCCGTATGCCGCAGGGTGTTTCGGCCAAAGATGTGGCGCTGGTTCTGGCCCGGCGTATGGGGGCGGATGGCGCCAATTACATGGCTCTTGAATTTGGCGGGCCGGGCGTGCCCACGATGGACATGGACGACCGTATCGTGCTGTCGAACATGGCGGTCGAAATCGGTGCCAAGGCAGGCATCTTTCCCTTCGACGTCGTGCTCGAGGACTGGATGCAGCGCATCGGCGTCGGGGACTACGTTTCGATCGCCGCCGATGAGGGCGCGGACGTGGCGCGAGTGGTCGAGGTGGATCTGTCTTCGCTGACACCGCAGATCGCGCTGCCGCACCGCGTGGACAACGTGACCGACCTTGACGATCAGCCCTTTACGCCGGTCGATGTCGTCTATCTCGGCACCTGCACCGGCGGCAGGATGCGCGACTACGAGGAGGCGCTGGAGGTCATCACGAAGGCGGGGCATCTCAGCGACCGCGTGCAGGTGGTCGTGACGCCGGCTTCGGGCCAGATCTACAGTGAGATGAAGCGTATCGGAATGCTGGACCAGTTCCGGGCCTTTGGGGCCAGGATCGAGCTGCCCGGATGTGGTGCCTGCTGCGGAACATGCGGCACGATCCCCTCGAACGGCCAAAAGATCATCTCGAGCGCCAATCGCAATTTCAGGGGCCGGATGGGCAACGCCGCGGCAGAGATCTATCTCGCCTCGTCCATATCCTGCGCGCACGCTGCCGTGCGCGGCGGCTTTGGTAAATGAGCCTAAAGGAGAGCTGACATGACCGATACACTCGCCTCGGGCAGCGCACGCGTTCTCGGAGATGACATCAACACCGATTACATCGTTCCGTCGCATCGCAAGAAAGAGACGATAGACCCCGATATCCTGCGAGCCTTCATTTTCGAGGATATCGCCCCCGGTTTCTACGACGCGATGGAGGCCGAGACGATCCTGGTTGCTGGCACCAATTTCGGGTGCGGTTCGGCGATGGAGGTGGCCGTCACCGTTCTTCAGGCGGCTGGAGTCAAGGCCGTCATAGCTAAGAGCTTTTCTCGTACTTTTCGGCGCAATGCTTTGAACAATGGATTGCTGCTCTGCCAAGCTCACACAGGAAGCATTGAGGATGGCGATGAAGTTGCGGTAATGTTGCAAGACGGCGCTCTGCTCGTACAAACCGCCACATGCAAGCCGATTGAGGCAGGGGTCATGCCCAGCTTTATGCTCGAGATGCTGTCTCATGGCGGATTGACGAGCTACCTCAAGGCCAAGGGTGGATTCGGCTGACTTGCCCCCCCTGGTGGTCCCTCGTGCATATCGAGAGTGTTCGGGGATCAGATCACCGCGGCAAGCGACTTCATTGTCACCGTCAACATTTTTCTATTTAGTGGAAAGGCCTACCGGACTGGGAGGGTACTACCGAATGTTTGCGGCGCTGTTTACGCCAAGGTCGAGGAGACTCCAGTTTGGCTTCAAAGATTATTGATGACCTCCTGTCAAGTGATGACAAAATAGACCGGGAGATCGCAGGGGCTTTGCTAGAGCTGCAGGATGGCAAGGCCGAAAAAGGTCTCTCACGTGCTCTGGGCTACGAGCCGCGTGAAATTAAAGAAAAAGGTGCAGTTGCGGTCATTGAGGCCAGAGTGATGAAAAGCTCTTCAGGGTTTGAGGATGTTGACAGCGGCTCAAGCTATGAGGCGATTGTCGACCGACATCCAGAACGGTTTCGAGAAGAAGTTGTCACTTCGGCCAGGCAGCGCCTGCAGACGAGGCAAGCCACGAAGCCAGAAATCTCTTCCGACGACGTTCGCTTGATCGCAAACTCTCGCGCTAAGCAGAAGTATGCAGAGCTGTCAGAGGGTGAGAAGGCAGCTTATGTTAAGGTAACTGCGGCACTCGAAGCCCTGGGTAACCGTGTCAAATCGAAGCTTTCCGACCCGGAGAAATTCGAAGTCCGCCTTACTTCAGGGTTCCACATCAAGAGCGGCGTGAGAGGGTACATTCCCAAAGATCTGTGGTTCTCAGTTTCGCCCCAACAGAACGCCAAAGCGCTCGCTGGAATGCCGCAGATTTTTATGATCGTGTCCGAGCGTGGAATTGAGTACGGGTATGGAGCTTCTGTTTCCCCGAACGATTTTTCTCAACAATCTGTGAAAGACCTAGTTCGCAGCGCAGCGCCTTTGGTGTTCGATAAGCTGCCGAGTGCGAACTCTTCTGAAGCCACTAGGATTCAGACTGAAATAGAGGCTGCCGGCAATTGGTTCTACCGCCGCAAGCATCGTCTGCCGCCAAAGCAGAATGACTTTAAAAGCTTCAACGAATGGCTCGGTTATCTCCAGTCAGCGCAAGGCAAGAAAAGCGCGGCCGGAACAATAAGTCGATACATAAACGATGACGAAATTGAAGGTGTGGATCTCTTTTCAGAGGTAGAAGAGATGGCGCGGATCTTCGAGCCCCTCTTAGACCGTGATTGGGGCGCTCCAAATCAGCCGAATAACCTGCCTCGCCCGGTGGAGGATCAGCACCCAGAGGAGGCTAGCTTGGAGGGGGCAGCAGAATTCGCAGAGAAGCTGACCCACTTCTTGAAGTTGTTTGACCAAAAGCGAACCGGGCCATTTACGATCGACAGTGAGCTTGGAACTGCGATGCAGGATCTGAAGTCCTGGTTAGAAGGTCTTCTGGCAGTATATTCGCGACCGACCATAAATGTTAAGATGAGCGTAGGGCAGGGCGGGTGGACCAAAACCCCCTGGATTGCATTGCTCGATGAACGCGAAACAACATCTACACAGCGCGGTACCTATGTTGTTTTCCTGATAGCCGAAGATCTGTCGGTTACCTACCTGACGCTCAATCAAGGAATGACGGAATTGCGTGACAGCTTGGGACAGCGCGGTGCCGTAGAACGAATGCTGCAAGTCGCTGAAGCAGCCCGGCTAAGGATTCAAAGTTTGGATCAGGCAGGATTTGTACTCGATAACAACATCGACCTACGTTCAGAGACCGGCGCGGCCAAGAATTATGAGATTGGCACGATCGCTCACGTAGATCTGACGAGCGATAGCATCCCTGACGATGTCACCATTAACCGGCTTCTCAGTGCTCTGCTAAAAGCATACGATACCCTGATCGATACCCTGATCGATACCCCTACTGACGCAGAGGATGAGCACCTAGGGCCTAATGTTAGCGTGATAGACCTTGAGCCGTATGGTATTGAAGACGCGCTAGATGAGCTGTTCCTTGAACGCGACGACGTGGAGCGGTATCTCGACATCTGGTCAAACAAAAAGAACCTTATACTGCAGGGCGCTCCCGGTGTCGGAAAATCATGGTCCCTTCTCGTTCCGTGTGGGTAGTCGGGCGCACCGGTGCTTGAGCCGCTCCCATATTTCGTGCCTTCGGTAGGCGCGTCCGACGCGGAGACCTCAGCCATCGCA